>JANNVM010000877.1:0-6064 GCA_031414455.1 Verrucomicrobiota bacterium | reverse complement strand
GAAACGAAAAAGCCTCCTGCTTCCCTTCGCCGGGAAACAGGAGGCGTGAGGGATTTCTCTGGAAGAGACTTACTTCTTCTTGAGCATCGGGAGGCCGGTGCGGGCGTTCTCGATGACCAGGTAGCCGTCTGGAAGGCTGTCCTGGGCTCCGGCTTTGGCTTCGCCGCCAAAGTAAAAAAGTTTGGTCACGCCACCGTCGGCGCGCTTTTGCTCTTTAAGGTGCAGATAGTAGGTTTTGCCGGATTTTTTGCTGACTGTGCTAAAGGCCATGATGTGTGTTGGTTGGTGTGTTATGCCCTAAGGGCGGACGACGGGAGGGAAATGAATTTCGCGTGAGCCTAGACAAGTCCAGCCCCTTTGAGAACAGAAAAAGCACCATTTTTCGTGATCGTCTTAAGGGCGCGGGCGGTGAGCTTGACACGGACAAATTTCTTCAACTCCGGCACCCAGACGCGCTTGTCACGCAGGTTGGGGGAGAACGTGCGGTTCACCTTTTTGACGTGATTGAGTCCAATGCCGCCGGATTTCTTCGACTTGCCGGAGTGGTGAATGCGGCGCCCGCGAAATTTGCGGACTCCTGTGATTTGGCAGACTTTGGCCATGTGCCTGTAGTATTAAGTGGTTCTGGGTTTCGGGGGGAAGGGCGGAGCAGGTACATCAGAACGGGGGACGGTCAAGAGATTCGTCCGGGCTCCCGGGTTTTTTTGAATGGGAGGCTTTTTTGGCCGGATCCGGGAAAACTGAACGATTGGCGGTTCCTGCGGTCTGACGAAAGTAATGCTTCCCCTGTCCGCAAAAGCCACTTACTTTCCCGCCTGTGAGTCTTGATCCCCAGGAGTTGCCGCATCTCATCGTAGGTGCCTGTATGGAAGTCCATCGCCACCTCGGCCCTGGCCTGATGCCGGAGGCTTACCGCGATTGCCTGGCCCTTGAACTGCGAATGAAGGAAATCGTCTTCCAGCGCGATACCGCACTGCCTTTCTCTTATAAAGGCCGCAAAGTGGACACGGGTATCAAGGTGGATTTCCTCGTCGAGCAATCAGTGATCGTATCGGTGGAGTCGGTGGACGCGTTCACCCTCGACCATAAAAACCGGCTCAAAAGCCTCCTGCGCCTCACGGGATATGAAGTCGGGCTGCTGGTGAACTTCAACGTGGACAACCTCCGTGACGGGGTGAAGCGCATCATCGTCGCGGACCAGCCGCCGGTCCTGCGTTACCGTGAAGAGGCCGTCCACGGGAGCATCGCCGTCCCCGCAGAACGTCCCGCGGCCCGGAATGCCTGACTTTGCGCAAGTCGCAAAAGTGGAAGTTGTCGGCGGCTTCCAGTGAGGTATGATCCCGGCCCTACCTTCCCCCTTTTCCCGCATGGCCTCCACCATAGCAACTCCTCCGAATGATCCTGCGCCTGCGCCGCCGGCTTTGCGCGGGGACTCCGTGTCGCATGGACTGTGGATCGGCGGCATGGCCGGCACGGCTGCCGCGGCATCGGCATGGGTACCGGGTGTTGCGGCTGCAGCAGCAGGGAACGCAGGTGCGGCAATGGAAGCGGGTGCGGCGGTGACATTTGCCGTGGCTGTAGCTGGTGGATGGCTGGCGGCGTGGACGGGTGCGGCTCTTGATTCATGGAAACGCCGGCTCGGAGTGCTCGGCACCGCGGTTGTTCTCGCCGGAACGCAGTCAGTGCTCATGGCGCAGAAGTTCGGTCTTTCGTGGGAGCCCGTTTCGCTCGCCCTGGCTCTCACGGCTGGACTGGTGAGTGCCGGTTGCCTGACCCGGCGCGGGGCGGGCGTTGAGCGCTGGTTCGCGGGACGCCTCAGCCGCGGCCTCATCCAGCGCCTCGCCGCGGCGCAGAGCACGGAATTTCTCCTCCCCGATCAGCGTGAGGCGGCAGTCCTTACTTGCCGGATGCTCAACGAAGCCGCGCTGCGCGAACAAATGCCGGCGCGGGAGTTTCTCAAACTGATGGAGGCCTTTCGCCAGGCCGCGTCGCGCGTGCTGCTTGAGCGCGGCGCGCTGCTGGATGCGCCGGAAAGCGGAGCCGTGCGCGCCTTCTTCGGCCTGCCGCTGGCGGTGGAGAATCATGCGGACCAGGCCTCCGCCGCTGCCCTGGCGCTGACGGAGGCAATGAAGCAGTTCGCCGTCACGCACCTGCACAAAGACCGTCAGCCGGTGGAATGCGGCACCGGGATCACCTCGGGCACTCTCACGGCCGGCCTCAGTGGTCCGGCGTATTCCGCCGCCGGCGATACCGTGGAGCAAAGCCGCTGGCTCGCCGCTCTCAATGCGGAGTATCACACGCTCATCCTCACCGACTCTGCGACGCATCGCCTCGCGGAAAACACCGAGGACCGCCCGCTCGAAATCCTCAATCCCCCGGAAGGCGCGGCCCTGGAGGTCTTCCATCTGCTCGCCACCCGGGGCGGCCTTTCCCGGGAAGCACTGGCGCGGCGCGATGCCTTCCGCGATGCCATCATCCTGCTGCGGGCCGGTCACGCGGAGGATGCACTGCAGCGCTTTGAGGATGCCCGGGAGGGCCTCATCCACGAAGACGCCGCGCTCGAGCGGTTCGTGACGCAGGCAGAGCACCAGTCCGCCCGCGACGGCAAAAAACTCCCGCCGCCGTCGCGTCCCCGCGCACGCTTTTCCCCTCGCCGCATTCTCCGCCCGTGAGCAAGGTTGACTACCCGGACGAAATCCGCGCGCTCATTCTCCAACTCAAGCGACTGCCTGGCATCGGGCCGCGCAGCGCGGAACGTATCGCTCTCTGGCTGCTCCGTTCACCACAAAGCCCCTCCGCCGCGCTCGCTGCCGCCCTCACAATCGCCGCGGAGCACGTCACGCTCTGCGATGTCTGCGGATTTTTCGCCAGCCGCAACGCCGGCTGTCGCCTCTGTGGAGACTCCGCGCGCGATGTCGCGCTGCTCTGCGTCGTCGAGCAAAGCACCGACATTCTCCCGCTCGAACGCACCGGGGCATGGCCCGGGCACTATCATGTTCTCCACGGCCGCATCAGCCCGCTCGACAACATCGGCCCGGAGGATCTCCGCATCGGTCAGCTCATGCAGCGGCTGCAAAGCGGCACGGTGCGCGAAGTCGTCCTCGCCACCGGCAGTGACGTCGAAGGCGAGGCCACGGCGAACTACCTGACAAGTCTGCTCACCGGCACGCATCCCGCCGTTCACATCACCCGCCTCGCCCAGGGGCTGCCTGCCGGTGGCGGCCTCGACTCTGCGGACGAACTAACCCTCTTCCGCGCTCTCAGCGGAAGACGGAAGGCGGAGAAGTGAATGGTGTCCACGGAACGCGAAGTTGCCCTTCGCTTCTCACAACGAGGAACCCGATAAGACAGGCGAAGTGCAACTTCGCGTTCCGTCGTGCCGCCGCAGGACGCCCAGCATTGACAGGCAATGCTCACTTTTCCATCACCAGCCGGTAGCCCAGTTTTGGAAACGTTAAGATAAAGCGCGGCGCAGCGGGATCCGTCTCCAGTCGGGTGCGCAGCCTGGCGATGTGATTGTCCACCGTGCGCGTGGTGGGGAACGCGCCGTGGCCCCAGACGAGGTCGAGGAATTGTTCGCGCGTGACCACCTGGCCCGCGTGCTGAATGAGCAGCGCAAGAGTGCCGAATTCCTTGGCTGTTAGTTCCACCGCGCGACCGTGGCGAGTCACGCGGCGCTGCACGAGGTCCACCTCCACATCACCGAAGCTCACGCGCTCCGGCAGCGCCGCTTCCTGCACGCTGCGGCGGTGCATCGCGCGGATGCGGGCCTTGAGTTCCGCAAGGCTGAACGGCTTCACAAGATAGTCATCAGCCCCGCAGTCCAGCCCATGCACGCGGTCCTCCACCTGCCCGCGCGCGGTGAGCATGAGAACCGGCACCCGATGCCCCAGCCGTCGCAATTCACGGCACAGCGCGTAGCCGTCCAGTTTCGGCAGCATGATGTCGAGCACGATGACATCCGGCTTTTCGGCCAGCGCCTTGTCGAATCCTTCCTGCCCGTCCGCCGCCGTGATGACACGCCAGCCTTCATCGGCGAGCGAATCTCGCACGGCGACGCGGAGCGGGGTTTCGTCTTCGATGAGAAGGAGGCGCATCAGGGGATTTATGATTTGAGATTTATGATTTATGATTTGGCTGCGGCGGGAAATGCAGGGTGAAGTCGGACCCGTGGCCGGGCTCGCTGGCGACTGTCACTTTCGCCCCATGCGCCTCCACGATGTGTTTCACCAGGCTCAACCCGATGCCGGCACCGGTCGTCTCGCGGCGGAGGCCGTTGTCCACACGATAGAAGCGCTCAAAAATCTTCCCCTGCTCGCCCGCGG
Organism: Verrucomicrobiota bacterium; assembly: GCA_031414455.1. Lineage (GTDB taxonomy): Bacteria > Verrucomicrobiota > Verrucomicrobiia > Verrucomicrobiales > V1-33 > V1-33. The sequence continues at coordinate 1,739 of JANNVM010000877.1, read as the reverse complement.
GAATGCCGATGCCGGTGTCGCTCACGCTGAGAATAACTGATCGGACGGATCCATCTGATCCGGCAGTTTCCATCGCAAATGTTACCGTCACCGCGCCGCCGGCGAGCGTGAACTTGATGGCGTTATCCAGGAGGTTTACCAGCGCCTGCCGCAACGCCACGGCATCCACCGACGGCCAATGGGATTCCGGCACGTCCTGGATTTCATCTGTCACAATCAGGCCTTTTTCCTCCGCTGCCGGGCGCAGGAGTGCGGTGGTTTCGCGAATGAGACGCGGCAGGTCTGCGTGATCGAAATCGTATGCCTTGCTGCCGCGTTCGATGCGCGAAAAGTCGAGTACATTGTCCACCAGCGCCGCCAGCCGCCGCCCCTCGCGTGCGATGAACCGGTGATACTCCGCCGTTTGTTCCGCGCCCGCTTTTCCGCTCTCCAGCCGTTCCGCCAGCGCGCCGATGCTTGCCACCGGTGTGCGCAACTCATGCGATACACTGGCCACGAACTCCGACTGAAGACGGGAGAGTTCCGCCTGCTTTTTGAAGGCGCGGAAGGTCATCCACATCGCCGCGGCCACCACGAGCAGCACCGCGCAAAGCAGCCACGCGACCCGTCTGGTGCGTCGCGCGGTTTCGGCCAGCGCGACTTCCGGGTGAGCCAGAGTAATCATGAAAGTCCATGCCCCGCTGCTGCCGGACGCGAGAATCTCTCCAGATGCATTGAGTATGCTGTGGCTGCGCCATTCTACGCCGACGCCGAAGGCCGCCGGAATGAAGGCGAACCGGTGCTCCCTGGTATGTTCTACAGCCGTTGCCACTTCTGCCACTGGAATACAGACGAGAGTGCCGTCGGCTTCACTGGCCAGTTCCCATCCGGCAGGATGGCGGCGTTCTTTTATCGCGCGGATCAGTTCCTCCGCGCTCCATGCGCGCGACTTCCAGCGTGCCTGTGCTGCTTCTGCCAGGAAAGGCAACGCATCCTCCACCAGCCGGGTGGTCAGCAGCGAGGGCTGGCGCACCGCTGCATAACAGAGTGCATGCGCGGCAACCTCACGGCTTATGCCTGTGTCCAGCCACAGATGCTCCACCAGCGGACGGAGCGGGAGTCCGGCTTCCGTCACACTTTGCTGCAACTCCACGCTTTGGCGCAGTTCGGAAAGTCGCCGCAACACTTCATCCTTCCTGCCCTCGCGGTGAGCCTGGATCGCTTTTTGGAACGCTGCATAAAGAGGAGACGGAGACGGCGGTTCACCGCCCGGCTGTTGCCATGCGGATAGAGTCACGGTCAGCCCGGCGATGGATTCTGAAACGGCAGGATGCAGAATTTCCTCCTTCACCGCATCCAGGACTTCAAGTGCCTGCTTTTGCAGGACCATGCCGGCCTGGCGATGCTCCGCGACGATCACCCACACTCCTGCCGCCGCCAGCAGGAGGACCGGCAGCGTGAGCAGCAGCGCCACACGGCGAAGGGATGGCGGGCGGCGGTTCATAACGTATGGTGTCCACGGTTTAGCGTGCCGGGGCTGGGGGAACACCGGGCTGCCAGTTGCGCCATCAAGGCCGGCCACCCGCTGCACGCTAAAGCGTGGACACCAAACTTGACCGTCCCGCGATTTTGCGCGACTGCTTCCCCATGAATTCGACGGAACCTCAGCCCATCAGTCTCGCCGACGCCCAGCGTATATGGACCTTGCAGCAGCAGAAAGCGCCGCTCTCTCCGGAGGATCAGGCGCTCCTCCACCAGGC
>JANNVM010000876.1:0-4680 GCA_031414455.1 Verrucomicrobiota bacterium | reverse complement strand
GCGGCGGTGGATTCGTGCCGTCACTTATTTTGACCGGAGCCGCGCTCGTCGCCGCCTTTACGGGAGCGAGCGGTCTGCTCGCCGGCAGCCGGCGTAAATCTGTTGCCACCTGAAGACGAGGACGGTTACCCCATGATTATGAAATCCGTCCACCAATGGCTTATTGCCGGTCTCATCCTGCTCCACGGTGCCCGCCTTGCGGCAGCGGAGTTTTTCACGCCGCCTGAGGCAGACCTCCGCCTTGAGGAAGTCTCCTCGACCATTCCTAACGATGCCAGAGCTATCGTCATCGTGGACGCCCGGCTTCATGCGCTCATTGCTCCGGCCCTGCACGAATACATCCGCGCCGCGGCGGGCCGGCGGCAGTTCCGGATCTCAGTTCTGCCTGTCACCGGTCTGGATGATTGTCCGCCGGCGAAGCTGCGGGAGGCCTTGCAGAAATGCCGCACCGCGCGGCCCGGGATCGAAGGCGTCTTGTTTGTCGGCAATATCAAGCTGCCGTCGTTCTTCATGCCGCGTCCGGACATCCATTCCACCCGACTATGGCCGCGCTTCTACGAGGACCTCGACATGGAGCCGTCACAGACGATCGCGCCGGGCACCGTTCTGAAGGACGATCCGGCTGCCCAACAATCGTGGCCGAGGGTTGCCGGCGTCAAGAGCCTCACCGTTAAGGAACATGATTACGATTTTCTCGCGGAGGGAAAATCACCGGGATCCGAGTGGTGGGCGGCGTTTCTCCCGGTCGGCTTTCAGGACGACTCGCGGAATAACTATCCGGCGTGGGCGGAACAACTGGCTCCATTCTTCAAAAAGGCCGCGGCGTTCCATGAAGGAACGACCGCCTACGGTCGCGGACTCTACCTGGTTTCCAACGATGCCAGCCTGCTGGCCCGCGGCCGGCCCGTGTGGGACGCGGTTGGACCAGGCATGATCGAGTTCTTTGCCGTCAACGAAAAAGGACCGGGCGCCTTCAAGAACAACCCTGACGGCTACCAGCGGGTATCGCTGGAGAAGTTTGCCACGCTCGATGCCTTCCTCACTCATGCCGGCGGCCTGCCGTGGATGGATGAAGGGTGGCAGAGCGACAACGTTTTCCTCGGGCACATGGCGCAATCGCGCCGGAGGATCGTCTGGTGGAACGTGCACTCGAATCCGGAGTGGTCCCTCGTCTCATGGCAACAGGCGCGTGATGTTAAGGATGGCGGGCTGGCCGCGCTTCTGAACGGCTGCTCCGTGGGCGGATTCCGCCAGCCGGGATCGCCGTCGTATGTGGACACGAACACCACGCCGGAACAAAACATCCTGACAAACCTTGTCTATGGCCGGTCCGCTTTCGTGGCTGCCGTCGGCTCCACTCACGACCGGGTCACCGACGAACACGGCACGCCGCTCTTTCAACACCTCTACAGCGGCGGCTACCTCGGCATGGCCCACCTGTTGCGGCTTCGTCAGGCGGACAAAGACGTTCAGGGAAACCCGATGCAGTTGCGCGAGTTCCAGGAAATTCTGATTGGCGATCCGTTTGCGGATGCGAAGTGAACTGAGGCATCAAAGCCGATCCCGACGGAGAATCCCGGGCATTGGTGAGCGCTGGACGTTGCCATCTGCTCTGGGTCGCGTATTCTCCGGCCATGATTTCGACGAAAAATCCGTTTCCGGGCATGAATCCGTTCCTCGAGCAAAACTGGGGACCGGTGCATACGAAACTCATCAGCTACATAGATGATGAGATTGCCCGGATGCTCCCGCCAGGCCTCCTGACGCGCCCGGAGGAGCGGCTGGCCATTGATGAACTCAATCCTCCTCACCGCTATCGCGCGGATGTGGGCATCACGGAATCATGGAAGCAGGGCATTGCTCCATCGTGGCAGCCCGACAGTTCGCCTGGCATTACCCTCATGGAGCCGGAAATCCTCCGCGTGGATGAAGAGATTGAGCGCTGGATCGAAATCCGCACCGTGGATGGCCGTGTTGTCACCGTCATTGAACTGCTCAGCCCCGCGAACAAGAATTCGGCATGGGACCGTTATAAGCTGAAGCAATTCAGCTATCTGCAAAGCCACACCAGCCTTGTCGAAATAGACCTCCTGCGCAGCGGGCGGAATACCCTGCCGCTGCCGGATGATTATTTGAAGCTGCGGAAGAAGCCCGCCGGCACGCACTACACCATCTGCTGCAGCCGCGCGTGGCGTCCCGGCACGCGCGAGCTTTACACCTGGCCGATCCGTGACCGGGTGCCGGCGGTCCGCATTCCGCTGCGTCCCACGGACAAAGACATCGTCCTCGATCTCCAGCCACTCATTGACCGCTGCTATGAAGTCGGGCGCTACTGCGAAGGGCATTTTGAAGAAGACCCGGAGCCACCCTTTCCCGCTGATGAGGCCGCGTGGGTGGATGAACAACTGCGCGCCGCGGGTCTCCGGGCTCACACATCGTAGGCCCGTCCCGTCCGGTTCTCGACGTAGTGGACGAACGACTGATTGCACACGGATGTGCCGCCGGGTGTCGGATAGTTGCCGGTGAAGTACCAGTCGCCGCATTCTTCGGAGATGGAGGCATGGAGGTTCTCCACGCTTTGGAAAATGACAATGAGTTCGCCCTTCCAGTCGCACTCGGGATAGACGAATTCACTGATGCGGCTGCTAATCTGGGCGTCGGTGAAAGGCTCGTAGATCGCCTTTACGGCATTGATCTGCTCCGCGGCGGGTTTGATCAGCTCGGCCTTTGCGGAGCGATAGGCGTCGTCAATGACACTCTGCCGTCCGGTGGATTTCAGCAAATCCATTGCCGCCTGGAAGGCGATGAACTTCCCGATCTCCGACATGTCGATGCCATAGCAGTCAGGGTAGCGGATCTGCGGGGCGGTGCTGGCGACGACGATCTGCTTCGGGTTCGTGCGCGTGAGCATTTTGAGAATACTCTGCTTCAGTGTGGTGCCGCGAACAATGGAGTCATCAATCACCACGAGTGAGTCATCGGGATTCACTTTGCCGTAAGTGATATCATAGACGTGACTGGCGAGCTGGGCCCGGCTGTTTTCCTGACTGATGAACGTGCGGAGCTTGATGTCCTTGTGCGCGATCTTTTCGCCGCGCGGCCAGTTCCGGAGGATAAGATCGTCAATGAGATCCTCTGTCAGGGTGCCGGCGGAGGCGGCTTGCATGATGGCGGATTTGACCTCCGTGCGGCGGTGCGTGCGCAGGCCGTACATGAGTCCCTGGTAGGCGATTTCCGCGGTGTTGGGAATGAAACTGACGACGGCGCGGCCGAGGTCGTTGCCGATGGCCTTGACGATCTGCGGCACGAGGGCCGCCCCGAGGGCTTTGCGCTCGTCATAGATTCCGGGGTCGTTTCCGCGGCTGAAATAGATGCGCTCGAAGGAGCACGGCGAAAACTTCGCTTCTTCTGAGAACCGCTCGTGACGGATGTCACCGTTGCTTTTCACCACCACCACGGTCCCTGGAGCGACTTCCGTGATTTCCTCCTGCGCGGCATCGAAGACGGTCATCAGCGGCACGCGCTCGCTGGCGAAGGCAATCACCTCATCCGACTGATAACAAAAGCACGGGCGAATGCCCCGCGGGTCACGCAGTACGAAGGAATCGCCGTTCCCGACCTGCCCGGCGATGGTGTAACCTCCGTCCCAGTGACACGCGCTGCGGCGAATGATTTCCGCGACATCAAGCCGTTCACTGATGAGCGGCGGGATCTCGCTGCCGGGCACGCCGGCATCGCGCATCTCACGGTAGATCTCCGTGTGCAATTCATCGAGATGGAATCCGATTTCCTCCAGGACGGTCTGTGTGTCTGTGCCGAAAACGGGATGCTGTCCGCGATCCACCATGAGCTGGTTGAGTTCGCGGGTGTTGGTCATGTTGAAATTGCCGAGGACCATGAGGCTCTTCGTCGGCCAGTTGCTGCGGCGAAGGTAGGGATGGCACGATCCCGTGGTGAACTCCCCGCTGGTTCCGTAGCGCAGGTGGCCCATGAGCAGTTCGCCGCCGAACTCGAAGTGTTTCTTCACGGTTTCGCCGTCCTTCGGCGAGATGCGGCCTTTCTTAATATGCTGGCCGTAGGCCTCCATCTGCGAGCGGAAGACCGCGCCGAGGGAATCCGTCCGTGCCGAGCGCACGCGGTGATTGTAGGGCTGGCCGAGAGGCATGTTCAGCTTCGTGCAGCCGATCCCCACGCCGTCGTGCCCCCGGTTGTGCTGCTTCTCCATAAGCAGGAAAAGTTTGTGGAATCCCCAGAGCGGATTCTGATATTTGTCCGCATAATGCTGCAGCGGTTTGCGCAGCCGGACGAAGGCCACGCCGCACTCGTGCTTGATAAAATCGCTCATGGGTTGGGTCGAGGGGAGCGGATGCATGGCGGCGCGGAACAGCCGCGCAAGGGGTGAATCGCCGTGGCTTGCTGCGGGGCGGGCAGAGCCCGCCGCACGGTTGAGATGAAGCGGTGGGATTTGTCCGCGGCCGGAAGGGTTCCGGATTTTTTTGTCACAAGCTCCGGGCAAAGCGGTATTGTCTTATGGGGGCGGAACCCAACGCCGGCTTCACTTCAGCCCATCCGCCACTTTACGATCCACCTGCCACCCGACAGCACCATGCCACGAGAACTGCCCATCTCCCTCGCCAGCGCCCGCAAAGCGACCAACTGGCTGATGACTCATTTCGGCGG
>JANNVM010000875.1:0-6891 GCA_031414455.1 Verrucomicrobiota bacterium | reverse complement strand
AAAACCGGTGCCTGGAAATTATAGGCGGAGAATTGCTTTTGCCTGGAAAACCTGGAAATTACAATGACCGCGTGCTGATCGGGAATTAGGTGATTCTGGGACAGGCTCTACGTAGAGGGGACTTCCAGTCCCCCGGGTGCGGGCTTAGTAAATGTTGGGCCGCCCCTTTATTCCCCTGTCCCTCGTGGCTGCTGCTCTGCTTTCTGCGGCTGCCACAGGGCTGGTTGGATTGTCTTCATCGCCTGCCTTCCGGAATAGGAACACCAGAATGCCAATGACCAAAAAGACGGCGAAAGTAATCAACGCCATGCGGGGACGATGCGGTGGTTTGCACTGCATCGCCGGTAGAAGCACGCCGCGAAGGTCTGCATGAACTGGACTCGACAACCCGTCCGTGAGGCTCACGGCTCCGCGACGACGCGGTAGTAGCGGCGGAGGTTTGCGGTGGATTGCAGCCAGTCCACGGCAGTGTCGGCAGCGCCGGGATTCCGCGATTTTACGGTGGTCCAGCTTGTCAGGCTGTCGCTGGCTTCGAGGCGGTAGCGGCGGTTGGCTTTGGCGGTGAAGAGAATGTGGAGGCCGCCAGCATCGGTGAGGGATGATGCGGTGAAGGTGCTGGCACCGTCCCGGGGATTGGTGTCGGCGGCGTATTCGGAGCGGTTGGTGTTTCCGTCCCCGTCGGAATCCAGCGCGGCGTCAGCGGCGTTGTCAGGATTGAGGCCGTTGGAGACTTCCCAATCATTGGGGATGCCGTCGTTGTCGCGGTCGGGATGCGGGATGAAGGTGGTTTCCAGGAGCGCGCTCCAGGTGGTGCCGTTGAGGACGCGGGCTTTGACTGTTTGGGTGCCCGTGAGTGCAAAGGGTGCTGCGTAAGTGGCGGCTGCGGGATTTGCCGCGCCGCCGGGGAGCCGCGGGTCGCTGCCGTCGAGTGTGTACCTGACGCTGCCGGTGCCGTTTGGATTGGTGAGGCTGGCAGCGAAGCCCGGCAGGTACCAGCCGCCGAATTGATTGATCGCCGGAGCGTTCAGCGCCGGGTAGAGGTTGGCATTCCGATAGCGCTGCATGGCCACGCCGTTGATTTGCGGCCAGTAGTTGGCGGCCATCCATGTGAGATGATTCAGCCATTCCACTTCACGCCGGTAGGGCTGGCCCGCGTTGACGAGATTGGGCTGGGCGTCGCCCCAGCGGGCCGACTCGGCGACGATCGCTTTGTCGATCTCCGCCACGCGGGCATCCCAGCGGGTTTTGGCATTCGCTGTGGTGAGGGCCCCGGTGTTGAACAGATGGCGATGCACCCGGTCTGCGAATTTCATGCGGAATTCCGCGCTGCCCTGACGGAGGGCGTAGTAGGGCTGCGCGGGAGTATTGGGGGCATTCACATCGGCGTATTTTGCCGGATAGCCCTGCCATGAGGTTCGTTCGTAGATCACGTTTTCGTTACTGATTTCCTGGTCCCATGCGAAGAAGTGAAAGCCATCATTTGCGCCCGTGGTGTTTCGGCTGGCGCGGCCGGCCCACCAGTTGTGATTCGGCCAGTCGTCGGCGCCGTGGAAGATGTGGAGCACCATGTAATCAATGAGGCTGTTGGCATTAAGCAGCACGGGCAGCGCGGGGTTGCGCGTTCCGTCAGGATTGTTGCCCTGCATTTGCTGAAAGAGCACGTCGCCCGCGCTGCCGCTGCCGAGTGACATGAGTTGCTGCCACGCCGTGTAGTCGCCGCTCTTCAGTTCCGCGAAGTCCACCAGCACATCGTAGTCCGCCGACTTGCCGCCGAGATGATCCGCCTGGAAGTCTTCGTCAGGGTGTTCGCAGACATTGTAGAGTCCCCAGTAGATTCCGTTCAAATAGAGATGGCAGTAGCGCCCGTTGGCGGAAGGCTGGCCAATGGCAATCTGGGAATCGCGCACCCACTGATCGCGGATGTAGCTGGCCCATGCGCGGGCCCAGCGCTGATAGTTCGCACCACCGGGGCCGAGGCCCACCGCGCCCCATTCGAGGCACGGGAACGTGTCGGTGCTGCCGGCGCGGAGAATGAGTTGATCGAACTGCTCCACTGTGCTGCCGGGGAACAGCGCGTGCTCAAGCTTCGTTTCGCCGTACTGCGAGCGGAAGAACATCTTAAAGCCGTGCTTGGGGGTGAATCCTTTTTCGCGGCTGATGTTGCCGTGAATGGCGAGACCGAAGTTGATATGAAAGCCGTCCGCGCCGGACGGCTCCATCCACTCGGCGCTGGCGGCGCGTTCCCATGCGTCCCCGCGGGCGGTGCTGTTCGCGTAGATGCCGCCGCTGCCCCAGATGTCCTCCGGCCGCGCGGTGATACTGAGGGTGGGGATGCCGAGCAGGGCGTCGCGCATGGTATGGCCGGGCTGAGGATTGTTCACGATGCGCGCGTCCATCGTGTAGTCACCGGGGCCGCCCGGCCATGTGACAGGCGCGGCGGCGGGGCGCTGCTGGCCGGGCACGTCGTTGACAAAGAGATAGGTGTGGGTGTCCACATTGGCCGGGCCGAGGTCGGTGCCGGGCACGAATGCGGCGGCGCGCAGAGTTGTTGTCGTCGTGATACTGCGTGTGGCTGGCGAAGGCGTCGGGGCACCGTTCGTCAGGGTGGGAATGCTGCCGTCAGTCGTGGTGACGATGACTGCGCCCGGCGTCGCGCAGGAGATGGTGACGGTTTGCGCGATGTCAAAAAATCCGCGGGTTGGCGAGAAGACCGTATCCGCGACGAACCCGGAGAATCCCAGGCCATTCGCCGCGCCGGGGGTGGCGGCCGGGAAATAGCGGTCCGGCTGGTAACTTCCCGCCACCAGTTCCGGCAGGACGAGAAAGTCAGGATCGGACGCGCTGGCGTTGAGCCCCTGAATGGCGAGCACGTTGGTCCCGGCGGTGAGCAGCGCGGCATAACGCGAGGCGTCCATTTCCTCGGCTGTCAGGCCGGCGCCTCCGGGACGCGAGACGGTGGCCGCGGCATTGAATGCCGGCGTGAGGCCGGCGGGAGCGTTGCGCCGCGCGATTTCCGTGCCGTTCAGATAAGCGATGAAGCCGTCATCATAGCGCATTCTGAGAACCAGCAGATTAAGCCCTGCCGGATCGGTGATGGTGAAAGGAATGCGCACGAGGGCGGAAGCGTTCCCATTCCGCATGGCCGCGGCGATATCCGTCCCGATGACCGCGGCGAGCGATTTCACGTTCAGCGGCGTGGCCGCGCGCGCGGCGAGCGCGGCGATCTGTGAGGGGGGCAGCGCGCTGTCCCAGATCGCGAAGTCGTCAATGAGACCTTTGTAGCCGTTCAATCCTGCGGCGCTCTGTGCTCCGATAGTGAGGCTGCGGAAATTCATCATGGCATCGGTATTGGAGCCGCTGGTGAGCAGCGCACCGTTTTGCCAGATCTCTTTCAGACTGCCGTTCTTTTGCAGTACGTAGTGATTCCACTGACCTCGCCAGCGCGCGGGATTGGGCTCGCCGAAGGAAATGCGCTGCCGGGCGGCATCGCAGCAGCCGGCAGTGTCCCAGTAAATAACAGAATCGCTCCACGGGAGGTGGGCATCCAGCACGCGAATGCCGCTGCCGTTCGATTCACTGCCGGCGAGAAAGAAAAATGACGCGGCGGGCTGCGATGACGCGCCATAAATCCACGCGCTGACAGCCACCTGATTACTGGCGGTAATGGCATCGAAGGCACCGGTGCCCGCACCGGAGACATTGACGGCACCGGTGCCGGCGAAGTTCATGGCGCGGTCGCCGGGCTGACCACTGTGGCCGCCGGCATCGGCAGTGTAGGAGGCGTTGAGCACGGTGCCGGTCAGGCCGCGGCCCGAGGCATCAGCGGCTTGTGAGGGCGTGGTGGCGTTGTCGAAGTTCCAGCAGGCGAGCGGCCCGTTGCCATTGAGTCCGCCGCTTTGATCAAAGCCCAGACCGGTCGTCGCGCTGCTCCACGTGCTGTCGTCGAATCCGGTGCGCGCCGTCCAGCCGGAGACCTGTGTGGAGGGCACGAGCACTTTTGCCGCGGCCCCGGTGGTCACACTGGGCACGCTGTTCAACAGACGGCCGGTGCCGTAGGAGATGTTCGCTGCCTGCGGCGGAAAATTCAGGATCTGGCTGGCAATGGTGATGCCGTCGGGCTTCACGAGGAGGATGGCCTCGCCGTCAGGATCGAGTTTGAAATTCGTATGCAGTTCGGCACCGGCCGCACGGCGGTCTTTGGAGGAAGCGAAGACGACGAGACTGTTCCCCGCCTGCACGACAACGGGTGAGGGGAACTGCCACTTGGTCAGGCTCGCTGCAGTGTCCGTGAGATGCCAGCCGCCGAGATTGACGGCGGTGGGGCCGGGATTCGTGATTTCGATCCAGTCCGGCGTTTCGCCATCGGCGTCCTCGAGTCCGCCGCGGTTGTCGGCCATGAATTCGGAGATGTAAGGGCGCGGCGAGGGCAGGGAAGTATCGAGAATCACCTGCCACGGCGCTCCGGTGAAGGCGTTGTTGCCGCCGTCCACAATGCCGTGGCCCGGCGCCCACGAAAATGTCACCGGCCCGCTGGCCGGCTGGGTGAAGGCGAAGAGATAAACGGATGCGCTTTGCGGGGTCACGTTCACGCAGGGCGAGGTGCCCACTCGCAGGTCCGCGGCATTCACGCCCGCCACCGCCTCACTGAAGACCACAGTTGCCTGATAAAGCTCCGCGACGAGTTCATTGGCCGGCGGGTCCACGCCGGTGACCGCCGGTGGCGTGATGTCCACGTCCGGGCCGAACACTTCCAGTTCGGAAAACGCCAGCGGCTCCGCGGCCACGGTTTCCACCCGGGCATAACGTGCCGCCACCGTGCCGGGAAAGTCCACGGTGATATCATACTGCCGGCCGCCGAGCACGAGTGTCTCCCGCGCCACGTTCACCGTTTGTGCCCACACTTCTGTGCCGGCGGTGTTGCGCAGGCTGAGTTTGAGGCTGGAATTGTTGGTGAAGTCCGTGCGGTTGAAGAGGCGCATCATGTCCACGGTTTGATTCACCGCGGCCCCGTTGCTGAGGTCTATCTGATAGTGGTCGCCGACTGCTGTGACTCCGCTGTGGAAAATCGGATGACCGGTGTGCGTGTAGTCGCCGTCAATGGTGCCGTCGTTGCCCGCGTTTGCCGGCGTGGCGTATGCGCCGGGGCTTGCGGCAGTGTATGGTTTTCCCTGCGCCAGATTTACCGGAATGGAATTCGTCTGTCCGAAAATCGCCAGTTCGGCGAAGGTGAGGAAGTTCGGATTCACCGGCGCATCCGCGCGCTCGATGCGGACCTTCCGCCCGACAGTCCCGCGCAGCGCGGTCGTGCCCCAGGGATTCGCCGCCGCCGTGCCCGCGAGGAAGACCTGATTGAAGACCACCGTGCCCGCTGCGTTCGTGATCTTCACGCGCACATCCTTTGCCGTCCCCTGCATCAGATCCGTGCGCGGCCACAACATCACGCGGTCCAAAAAATAGTTCGCCCCCAGGTCCACTTCGATCCATGGCGCGTTATCGGGACTGGTCGTGTGCCAGACCGAGCCGTTGGCAAAGTTGCCGTCGCGATTCCCGTCATGGATGTCGGCCGGCATGGAGCCATAGTCCGAGGAGGAAGCCGTGGTTGAGCCGAGCGGTGCCAGATTCGCCGGAATGGCCAACAGGTTGCGGGCCGGAGTCAGGAAAAGGACGGCAATGAGGAGGGGGCGCAGGTGCATGGAGCCAGACAGTAACAGTCCGGATCCCCCGTCGGCAAGGCTCATCCGCGGGCACCGGTCACCTCACGGGAGCCGCTCCGGCAACTCTGCCGCGTCTTTGAACAGGAGCCACTTCTCCGGCGCGATGCCGTCAAAGGCCTTGCGGTAACGTTCAGCGTCGCGGGCCTCGCCGGTGACATCGCGGATAAAAATGCGGGCGATGCGCTGTGGATGGCGGCGGGCGAGGGTGGCGTAGATTTCCGGATCCTGCTCACCGGAATCGCCGGCGAGAATCACCGGCCGCTGCGGCCAGCGCGCCAGCAGTGATTCAATAACGTTGAGTTTGTAATCCGTCTGCGCGCCGAGGAAGGCACGGAGGGATTCCGGATCGGCAAGGCGGAGGTGCTTCATGTGCCATGCACCGTCGGGGAACTGCTGTTCACTCCGGAAAGCCTCCAGCGGGCGGTAGAGTTGCCACGGGCTGCCGGTGACATAGCAAAACCCGGCACCGTTGCCGTCCTGCCATTTCCGGTAGAGTGCCGCCATGCCCGGCACCGGCTGAAACGGCCGGCAAAAGGTATTCCGCTTCGCCTCATCGTGATTCCTCACTGCGGTGACTTTGATCGTATCATCCACGTCCGAGATGACGAGCGGCTGCGATCCGTCCGCGAGCACGCAGGCGTTGCCGGTAAACTGCCGCTCATCTCCCGGGCGGGTCAGGGCACGGAGCGGCAGCAGGCCGTTCTTCGCCCATGCGGCCATGGCGTCGCCGGTGACGGTGACCGTGTGCCGGAAGTGACCGTTGGGCTCTGTCGCCGGCATCATGTGCAGGCTTTCCCCCGCGCGCACCGGCAGCGATTTCCCGCGTTCGTTGTCCACCATAAAGAGGGCTGTCCGCTGCCGGAGAATGTCGCGCTCTGCTTCCGTTAGGTTCTCCGGTTTCAGGTCGAGGGCCTTCACGAAGACCGCCGACACTATCGGGCGCTGTTCCTCTTCGAAAATCACGCCGCGGATTTCGACGTCCCATGTACCGGCCGTTGCCGCCGACGGCCATGCGGCAGTGGTGAACAGCGTGACCGTCTCGTCTGCTTTCACCGGGGACTTCATACGTTCCTCCTCGGTGGGTTCTCCTCCCCGGGCCTGCACCGCGGCGGACATCAGCAGAAGGGCGGTGGCGGGTCTCCGTTTCATGAGTGGTCTCAAAATAACTTACGGTGCC
>JANNVM010000874.1:0-11281 GCA_031414455.1 Verrucomicrobiota bacterium | reverse complement strand
CATTTGCCGGCGTATCATCCTTCGCGCCTTCGCCGATCCATTGCGAGATCAATGCCAGCTCCGTGGCCTTCAGCAGATCACCCTTCTTCGGCATCTCCGCTTTTCCGTCAGGACCGGGCGTGATGTTCTTCACCAGCGCCGATTCCCCGGGCTTCCCCGGCACAATCGCCGCGCCGTCATCCTCGCCGCCTTTCACCAGCGCCGCAAATTCCGTCATGATATACCCGCCCTTCGCCTTCGCCGGCTGATGGCATCCGTGACACGCCCCCTGAAGGATCGTCCGGATGTGTTTATAATAACTGACCGCCTCCCCGGGCTTGGGACCGGAGTCCGCGGCAAAGGAGACAGCCGGAAAGAGGAGAACGGTGAGAATAGTGCGGTGCATTATCATGTCCCTGTCGCCAACGGCGCCACAGCGCGAGATGTTTCATCGCCGCAGCAGCGGATGATGCCGATTTCCCAATCACTTCCCGCCGATCACGGCGAGGATGACACCGGCGTAGAGGCGGTGGCCGAAATCGTTCGGATGATTGAGCCCGTTGCCGCTGAGGGACAGGCATGATTTCTGTGCAACGGCGGCAGTCCACACTTCGGTGACGTTGGCGAGGGCAATGCCGGGACCGGTTAGTTTCCCGAGGACCGCAGCGTAGGCCGGATAGAGTTCAGGGGCGGAATGAATCCACTCAGCGTTCGCGGTCATTGATGAAACGAGCACCAAGACACAGTCCGGGCGGGCGGTTCTGATTTGCTCCACGGTTTGCCGGATAAGGCCGGCGAAGTCATCAGGCTTGCGGCGGCCGGAGGCGTCGTTCATGCCAAACGCGAGAATTACGACGTCCGGAGATTCAGCGAGCACGGCGGGCACCTGTTTCAGACCCCATGCGGAATCCATGCCGCTGACTGAGAGATTCTTCGCGGTGACTTTCGCGCCGAAGCGCGCTTCGATTCCGCGGGCGACGAGGTCAGGATAACCTGGTTGCATCGGCGGTGCGCTGACGGCGCCGGAGGCATTGGCTCCTGTGGAAATGCTGTCGCCGAGAGTGACGAGTTTCAGTGGTGTCGCGGTTCTCAGTTTGGCCCGCAGTTTGCCGAGCTGATCCTCCGGCGCGGGAGCGGGGCGCGGGCCTTTCCATTCCTCCTTCGTCGGATAGGAGGCCGCACCCTGCAGATCGTGGAAATAGCGGCCCTCACCAAAGAGCATCCACGATTTCCCGTCGCGGAAGCCATTGTAGCTGTGAGGCGAATTGGGTGCGGGATGCAGTTCCGCCGCTGTCTTGAACGGAATGCGACTGCCGGCAGGGAGCGTAATTTCGCGGGATCCGGGTTTCCACTCGTAGTCTGTACCGGCCGCGTAGGCAGTCTCCAGCGTGGCGCTGCGAATCACCGGCGGTTTGTCAGGGGTAAACAGCAGCACTGCTTTCGCGGCGGACTCCCCCTCCGCCTGCACGAAGAAGAGCGGATCGCCCAGAACCTCCCCCGCGGCCCAGAAGGGCCGCGTCTCAACAGCGGTGAGTTTGGTGAGGAAAAGGAATGGCAGGAGCAGAAGGGCGCGGCGCAACATAGGTGGTCACACAACGCGGCGCGCAGCCGGTTCCTTCCCGGGATAAACCCCGGTTTTCAACGGGTCCATCCACTTTGAAATCAAAAATGAACCATCCCGGTGCGGGGCACCCGCCCTTGAGCCGTTGCCGCGCGATCGCACGGAGTTGACTCTCCACCCGCTGAATCCGGCCACAGTCCCGCCTCAAGCCAGGCCGCACTGCGCCCTCTGCCGCAACAGATGATCTGTCAGGACGAGAATCGCCATCGCCTCCACCATCGGCACCGCGCGCGGCAGCACACAGGCATCGTGCCGGCCGCGCCCCGTCAGGGTCGTCTCTTCGTGCGCGCTGCTCACCGTGTCCTGCTCGCGCATCACCGTAGCTGTAGGCTTGAAGGCCACGCGAAAGACAATGTCCTCACCGTTGGAAATCCCGCCCTGCACGCCGCCGGAGTCATTCTTCGTCGTCACCACGCGCCCGTCCTTCATGCGAAACGGATCATTGTGCTCCAGCCCGGTGAGCAGCGTGCCGGCAAATCCGCTCCCGATCTCGAACGCCTTCGTCGCCGGCAGGCTCAGCATCGCTTTCGCCAACTCCGCCTCCAGCTTGTCAAAAACAGGTTCGCCCAGCCCCGGAGGGCAGCCGCGAATGACACACTCGATCACGCCGCCCACGCTATTGCCTTCGCCGCGCATCTTTTTGATCAACTCCACCATCGGCTCCACCATGTCAGGATCGCCCGTGCGCACGATGTTAGTCTCCACCTGCGCCTGCGTCACCGTGGCCGGGTCCACGTTCGCTGTCAGGTGATGGATACTCTTCACCCACGCCACCACCTCCACGCCAGGTGCGAGCGCCGCGAGGACCTTCTTCCCCACCACTGCTGCCGCCACGCGGCCAATGGACTCCCGCGCACTGGCCCGTCCCCCGCCCTGCCAGTTCCGGATGCCGTACTTCGCATCATAAGTGTAGTCCGCGTGACTCGGCCGGTACTTCTCCGCCATCTCCGTGTAGGCACCCGGCCGCGCGTCCTCATTGCGCACCATGATCGAGATCGGCGAGCCGAGCGTCATGCCCTCGAACACTCCGCTGAGAATTTCGCACCGGTCCAGTTCCTTGCGCGGTGTGACAATATCACTCTGCCCCGGGCGCCGCCGGTCGAGATCCACCTGCACGTCCTCCGCCGTCAGCGGCAGCCGCGGCGGGCAGCCGTCAATGACCACACCAACCCCGCCGCCGTGACTTTCGCCCCACGTCGTGACTCTGAATACCTGACCCCAAATACTGGACATGCCCTCCGCATAGCGTCCGCCTTTTCCCGCGGCAAGCCGGTTCTGCCGGCTGAACGGCCCAATATGAAGCAATTCCCCGTCCCATTGCTCCTTCCCTTTCTGATGGCAGGGATGGCGGGGGTGGGCTTACGGGATCGCTGGACGAGTGAACTGCTGCTGCGGCAGGCTTCCGCGGCTACAATCCTAACCCACACTTTGCAGCGAACACCCGCTTGTAAAGAGAGGGCGGCTGAATCAGCCTCGGGCCGCTATGAATAATGAAGCCCGCCCCAAACCGCTGTTTTATGTTGTCGTCGCCCTCGTCGTCGCCGGCCTGCTGCTCTACGGATTCCGCAGTGTCATTTTCCCAAAGGGTGATACGTCAGGCCCGGCGAACATCAGTAAGGATGAACTGGGACAGCACGAAGGTGTAGAGGCGGCGGACGCCAATGTGCCGACCACGGTGAAGGAGTATAAGTTCAAGCCGAGCGAGAAACTGCCGCCCATCGCGCAGACGAGCGGGTATAAGCCCATGGTGAACCGCACGGTGAAGTTCGCGCTCAACGTGTGGGCCGGCTGGGCGCCGATCATTTTGCAGAACGAAGGCGGGGCTGCCGGAAAAGTGTGGACCACACCCGGAGGCGAGGCCTTCAAGGTGGAACTGGTGCTCATCGACAACCCGGTCTCCATGCGGGACGCCTACGCGTCGGGCAACGTTCACATCGGCTGGGCGACTCTGGACATGGTGCCGCTCTTCATGGACGAATTTAAGAAGGACCCTCGCCTGATGCCGCGAATTTATCAGCAGGTGGACTTCTCCAACGGCGGCGACGGCATCGTCATCCGGCGGAGTGCGGCGAAGGATCCGAAGAGCCCCACCATTTCCGATTTGCGCAGGAAGAAGGTCGTGCTGGCGCAAAATTCACCGTCCGAGTATTTTCTCCTGAACGCTCTGGTGAATGGCGGTGTGCAACCGGCGGAGGTGGAGTTTATCTACACCGAGGATGCCTTCCAGGCGGCGGCGGCCTTCAACAGCGACAAGTCCATTGCGGCGTGTGTTTCGTGGGCGCCTGATATTTACAATCTGAGCAAGATCGAGGGCAACCACATGCTCGTGAGCACGGCGACGGCCAACAAACTCATCGCTGACGTGTGGTTCGCCCGGGCGGACTTTGCCCGCGACAACGCCGGCATCTGTGAGGGCCTTGTGCGCGGCATATTCGAAGGCATGGCAAAGATGAAATCCGAGGACGGACGCAAGCAGGCGGCGGCGCACATGGCGAAGATTTACAGCATCCCGGAAGCGGATACTCTGGGCATGCTGGGCGACGCGCATTCCACCAACTATGCGGAAAACCGGGAGTTTTTCATGAACCAGAACAACCCGGCGAATTTCGAGCGCACGTGGAACACCGCCTATTTGCTCTATCGCAAAATGGGCAACCGCATCGCGCAGCAGGTTCCGTTCGATCAGGTGATGGACTACTCCATCATTCAGAAACTGGGCGACGAGGAGCCCTACAAGTCCAGCCGCAACGAATACCAAATCAACTTTGCGCCGAAGACGGTTCAGTCCATCAAGGCCGAGGGATCGGAGATCCTCACGAAGGTGATAACGCTCCATTTCTTTCCCAACTCATGGGATTTGCGGAAGACGGTCACGGTGCGCGAAGACGGCAAGGACGTGACCAAACTCTACGAACCCGGCGTGGATGTCGTCCTGGAGGAAGTGGGGAAACTCGCGGGCCAGTACGGAGCCGCAAACATTGTCGTGGAAGGCCACACCGACAGTTCCATGCGCGGGCAGGTCAACGCGCAGATGGTCAAGGATCTCTCCAATAACCGCGCCGCTGCGGTGAAGACGGAGCTGGTGAAAAAGTTCCCCAATTTCAACGCGAACCAGTTCAGCACCGATGGCATCGGCTGGGACCGTCCCTTCGATCCCGGGGACTTGGGCAATCACGCCAAGAATCGCCGCGTGGAGATTAAGGTGATCGCGCTGGAGAATCCCGAGTAAGCCGGCGTTGCCGGAAGCTCCAAGCACCAAATCTCAAGCTCCACAGAAGCTCCAAGCCCCAAGCTCCACTTTTGACGCGGCATGGCCGGCACCGAACTTAAAGAGCCAACAGAGCCTTCCAAACCTCCGGCCAGGCAGGCGGTCTGTTCGTGGCTGCGCCGGTCGCGGACGATCAGAGACTCGCCGTCCTATGCCGAGGGGCTCGTCTTCGGCACGGCCTGCGTGGGTCTGGTGCTGCTGCTCTGGTGGCTGCTCACGCTGGGAGAAGGAGCGGAGCGGATTGTGGATCGTTATTCGTTGCCGAGCCCGGGCGAGACCTTTGCTTCGTTCGGACGCCTGTGGTTCGAACGGGAACTTTCAGTGAGCGCCATCACTTCGCTGGCCCGGGTTGCCGGGGGATTCCTGCTGTCAGCAGCCATCGGGGTGCCGCTTGGTGTCATTGGCGGCAGCTACCTCCGCGTGAATGCCTTCTTCCGTCCGCTGACGATATTCGGCCGCAGTGTTCCCGTGGCGGCGCTCATGGCATTGGCTATGGTGTGGTTCGGGATGGGGGAGTTCAACAAGGTGATGTTTATCTTTATGGCGACGGTGCCGTTCGTGCTCTTCGATTCGACAGCGGCCGCACAAAATGTGCCCGACCGTTTCATTGACACGGCCTATACGCTGGGTGCCCACCGTTCCGGGAAGAAGGGAGCGCGGCTCGCAGCGATCGCCGGAGCGATATATGGCACGGTGCTCGTGATCGGCTGGCACTGGCTGCGGGAGGATGAGGGTCGGACCTTTTTCGGGGAGTTGGCCACGCCGGGCTGCTGGATCCGGTTTGTCTGTGGCTTCGTTGTTGGTTTCCTGCTTTGGTATCCGATCCTGGGGCATCAGGCGATGCGGAAAGTGATCCTGCCGATGTCTCTGCCGGAAATCGTTAACAACCTGCGACTGACGTTCGGGCTGGCGTTCGGCTACATCATGCTCGCCGAGGTGGTCAACGCCAAGTCCGGTCTCGGATTCATCATCAATATCAGCCAGCGTCAAGGACCGCGCGAGCACATTTATCTCTGCCTGATCATTATCAGCTTTATCGCATGGGGCATAGATCGTTTGATCATGCTGCTGCAGCGCCACCTCTTTCCGCATCTGAAAAATGGCCAGACTTGAACTGCCTGCCGGCGATCAGCCCTGTGATGTCAAAGACGTTCCGCCGCCCGCCGCGGCGTCTCCCCTCGTGGTGGATTTTCAGAATGTCTCCAAGACCTTCGATGCCGGGACGGCGCGTGCATTCACCGCTATCAAGGATGTGACTTTTTCCGTCGAGAATTTGCCGAAGATCGGCGAGTTCATTGGCATCCTCGGGCCCAGTGGCTGCGGCAAGAGCACCGTGCTCCGTCTTATCGCGGGACTGGCGCCGCAATTTCCGGCCACGACCGGCACCGTCCTCGTGCATGGCGCGCCGGTGGAGGAGCCGGGGCCGGACCGCGGGTTCGTGTTTCAGGACTATGCCAACTTCCCCCACCGCACGGTGCTCGATAATGTGGCCTTCGGACTTGAGTGCCGGCAGGTGCCGGATAAGGAGCGCCGCGAGCGCGCTCTGGAATGGATCGGCAAGGTGGGGCTCGACCCCAAAAAGGATGCCGGCAAATTCCCGCACCAGCTCAGCGGCGGCATGAACCAGCGGGTGGCTATTGCCCGCACTTTGATCATGCACCCGCGGATCATTTTGATGGATGAACCGTTCGGCGCGCTTGATCCCGCGACACGGCATCGGATGCAGGATTTGCTGGTGTCGCTCTGGCGCGAGTTGGAGGCGACCGTTTTCTTCATTACACACGATGTGCCGGAAGCGGTCTATCTCGGCGACCGGGTTTACATATTCAGTCCGTCTCCCGGGACGATAACGCATCAACTGGCGGTGATGCCGCCGGACCGGCCGGCGGCGGAGATGCAGGTCGAGCCCGCGTTTCTGGAGTCCGTGCGCACCGTGCGTTCTCTGCTGGACAAAGGGGAGCCGGAGAAGCAAAAGAACGCCCCGTGAGTAAATCCTCCGCTACACCAGATGATTTCAAGGCGAGGCTGAAGCGGGCCTTCCGCTGGCACTGGCATGCACTGGGGCTCGCTGCGGCGTCCGTGGCCGCGCTGCTTAGCGGTGATCCCGGCATGTGGCTCCCCGTCGTGGCCGCCGGCGAAGTCGCCTACATGGGAATGCTGGGACTGAATCCCCGGTTCCAGGCGGTGCTCAAACTGGAAGAGCGTCCCCGCCGGCCCGCGGATGCCGCGGACCCCGGTCTGCGGTTTCAGCAATTGATGTCGTTCCTCAGTCCGGCGGACGTGAACCGCTTCGATGTTCTTCGCCAGCGTTGCGCCGATCTGCTCGAACTCCGCCGCCGCATGGACTCACGCGAGGGCGACTCCGGCGCCGACCATTTCCGCGGCGAATCACTCGACCGCATGCTCTGGCTGTTTCTCAAACTGCTCCACCAGCGCTCCGGCCTTGAGCGATTCCTCGGAGCCACGCAGCGCCCGGTCATTGCCGCAGAACTCAAGACGGCCGAGGAACAACTGCGCTCCGCTCAGGAACGCGACAAGGCCAGCGGCTTGCCGGAATCGCGCCTCGCCTCCTCCATCAATGAACGCATCAGGACCATCCGCGAGCGGCTCGAAAATCACCAGAAAGCCGAGGGAAGCCTCGAACTGGTGACCGCCGAAATCGACAAGACCGAGCAGCAAATCACGCACCTCTGTGAGGTCGGCATGACGATGCGCGACTCCGCCGGGCTGAGCGTGCAGATCGACAGCATTTCGGAATCGCTCCAGTCGTCGGAGGTTTCGTTCGCCCACGCCGACATCTCGCAGATTTTCGATGACGAAACTGCGCCTCCGCTGCTCTCCGGCGGCGGGTCGGTGCGCCCCGCCATTAGTGAATGACATCCCGCCCGCTCCAGGGCAATATCCATCAACCCACACCGCCACTAACCTATGTTTCGCCGTCTTCGCAATCTCTTCCGGGGTTTCCTCGGGCTCTTCATCTCCGGCATGGAAAAACGCAATCCCGAGGCCCTGCTGGAAGTGGAAAAGGAAAACCTTCGCGCCCAGATCGCGCAGTTCAATCAGGGGCTCTCAGCTCACGCCGGGCTTTGTGAAAAACTCATTGCTCAGGTGAAACGCCAGGAGCGTGAAGAGCAGGAGTTGAAAGCCAAAGCCGCCGCCAACCTCCGCGCGGGCAATCAGCGTCTTGCCGGCGAAATCGCGCTCGAGTTGCAGCGGATTCGCAAGGACCTCGCTGACAACCGCGCGCAACTCACCGACGCCGAAAAAACCTACAAGGAACTGATTCATTCCCGCGACACGGCGATCAAATCGGCCCGTGACAAGATGGAGGCGCTCCGCAAGGACCTCGACGGACTCAAGATGAACAAGGCGCTCGCCGAAATGAACGAGATGGCCAGCGGCATGCTGACCCAAATCGGAGGGTCCGGCGACACGCTGAACCGGCTGCATCAGATGGTCGAAGAGGAAAACACCAAGGCTGCCGGTCGCGCCCGCGTCGCCAAGGACAGCCTCGACACGACGCGCTTCAAGGAAGTGGCCGCCGAACGCGAAGCCCTCGAAGACATCGCCCTCGCCGATCTCGCCGCCGAGTTGGGCATGAGTGTGCCTGGTGTTCCGGCGCAGACATCGGCACCCGTCGAAGTGAAAAAGGAAATGCAGTGAAGTTCAGTCCGCAGATTTCGCAGATTAGCGCAGATTCTTTTTAGGAGTAACTCTATTTCTGTTGGGTAAATCTGCGTAAATCTGCGCAATCTGCGGACAAAAGAAATCCGCGGCCAACCCCATGAACGAATCCCCTCCAGTCCTCCCCTCATGGGCCCGCGAGGTCATTGACCTCTACGAGTCCGGGGCCGCCGCGCAGTTTATTCTGCACGGTAATGTGGGCGACCGGCTGCTTCTCCCCGCGGCGGACGGCAAGTCGCGCATCGGGGCGCTCGATGACTTTCTCCGCGAAGTTTTGCTCTCCCGGTTCGATGTGTTGCTAACCTACGATTTGGGGAACGGCACCCGGGTGGAAAAGGGCGGCGAACGATTCGCCGAATGGCCCGCGTGGAAGGATAAGGCGCTTCCCGTCGCTCCCCGCGAGGCGATTCACGTTTTGAGCCACTACCTGCGCTTCTGCGCGAACGTCGCGCGGATAAAACCGGCAAAGAGCACCCGGGTGGCGGTGATTGTCAGGAATGCCGGGCTCATTGTGCCGCCGTCTCCCGGCGGAGCGAACTACGAACTCAGCGCCATCGCCAGCCAGTTGCGCGACTGGGCACTGGATCCTGCGATCGCGGAGCAGCACTGCGCCACGTTTCTCCTGACAGAAAATCTTAACGACCTCCATCCGCTCGTGGCGCAGAATCCGCAGACCGCGCGCATCGTGCTGCCGCTTCCCGGGCAGAGCGAACTGCTGCCCGCCCTGACACATCTGAGCACGCGTTATCCCGCGCCGCTCCAGCCGTTCGCCGCCAATCTCGCGGAACCCGCCGCGGCTCTCGCCGGGGCCACGCTCCATTCCATCGAGACGCTGCTGCAAACCCGCCAGCACCGCAGCCAGCCCCTTACCGGGCAGGATCTCGTCGCTCTGAAAAAGGAACTCGTGGAAAAGGACGCCCAGGGACTGATCGAGTTCATCAAGTCGGACCGCACTCTCGACGATCTCCACGGCCAGGAAGCGGTCAAGGAATGGCTGCGTCAGGACATCGCGCTGTGGCGCGCCGGCGACCTCGCGGCCCTGCCCATGGGCTATCTTTTCTGCGGCCCTGTTGGCACCGGCAAGACTTACATGGTGGAATGCCTCGCGGGCGAAGCAGGCGTGCCCGTCGTGAAGATGAAGAACTTCCGCGACCGCTGGGTCGGCAGCACGGAGAGCAATCTCGAAAAAATCTTCCGCCTTCTCGACGCGCTCGGGCGCTGCATTGTATTCGTGGATGAGGCCGATCAATCGCTCGGCCGGCGCACGGCCGACTCCGGCGACTCCGGCGTCTCCGGCCGCGTCTATGGCATGATGGCTGAGCAGATGAGCGATTCCCGGAAGCGTGGCCGCATCCTGTGGGCGCTCGCCACCAGCCGTCCGGACCTCGTCGAAGTGGACCTCAAACGCCCGGGCCGGGTGGATGTGAAGATTCCACTCTTTCCCACGGCCACGGCGGAGGAAGGCTACGGCCTGCTCCGCGCCCTCGCCAAACGCCGCGGCGTCGAGCTTGAGAAAGTCCTCCCTGACAAATTCCGCGCCTCCATTCCGGATCTCCTCACTCCCGGAGCCGCCGAGGCGCTGTCCGTAAAGATTTACCGCACACTCAAGACCGGTGCCGCCACCGCGGAAGCCGCGCTGGAGTCCGCGTTGCGCGACTACCAGCCGCCGGTTCCTCCGGCCGTCATCGAGGCTCAGATCGCCCTCGCCGTTGCCGAAGCCACGGACCTTCGTTTCGTCCCGGAGCGGTTTCGGAGTTAGGAAAGTGTTGACGCACGATGTGCCGTGGGGGAAGCGGCCGCCGGTAACGGAAAAGTTACCCGCTCCGCAGTAAAGGTGCTGTTTCACCTGGGATTCAGACTCGAAAGGCTTTACTGTCGCAGAGTCCTTCCCCTACCTCCCCCGCACCCCTATTCATGATCCGAAATTCCGTCCCCCGGCACGGCTGGCTGCCTGTGCTCTCTGCTATTCTGCTTTCCACTGCTTGCGTCCACGCGCTGCCTACGGCGGTGAATGACACCTACTCCGGCACCGAAGATAATCCGCTCACGGTATCGAGCGGTGGCACGCTGATTACGGCCACTTGGAACGCCGGGGCCGACGGGTTCGCTTATGTAGATGATGCTTTCGGCACCTCGGCTCCTACGTTTTCATCGGGAACCAACACCGCTACGGACGGATTTAATGGTGCCAGCGGCGGGGTTCATGTGCAGTGCGGCCCGCGCACTCAATTCTCCCTGCTCCCCATGTCCGGTGCCTGGACGCACACCGTCACGGCACCGGTGGCGGGAAATTATGGCTTCTCAATGCGCTATCGGCTGACTTCCGGTACCGGTTATGAAAATACCGAGTATCAGACCGTGGTGCTGGACATTGACGGCAGCCGTTACGGAACGGCCTATCCGGTAGTGGGAGCCATACCGGCAGTGACGGCGCTGCACCGGTTTATTGGCGACGGCAACGGCGGCAGCGTCATGGACAGCGGCTGGCTGACGTTTTCGCAGTCCATCCCCCTCACCGCCGGAAATCACACGATCCGCCTGGGAGTTTTCACCAACAGCGCGACAGATGGTCAGGAGCGCGCCGACGGCTACTTCGATGACTTTTCCATCACCTCCAGCTCCGGCGGACTGGGAGTGCTGGCCAACGACACCGGTCTCGCTCCGCTCACCGCCGCAAAGGACACCAATCCCGCCCATGGCAGCATTGTCTTTAACAGCGACGGCACCTT
>JANNVM010000873.1:0-3056 GCA_031414455.1 Verrucomicrobiota bacterium | reverse complement strand
ACCTTTTTCTTCCACGATTTGCTGCTGTAGGCTTGATAACCGAAGAGTGTTCCTGGCGTCCAGGGGAGGCCCAGATGATCCAGTTCGGCCGTCTCATGATGTCGCCTTCCACTGAGGATGGTTTCCATGTCCACCGATCGTCCCGTGACGGAGTAGGTGCCAATTTGATCGCCTGGCTTCACGCTGTCGTGGTGCCAGCGCCGCATGATGATTTTCCCGCCTGTGAATTCTACTTCTGCGGGCTCGCAGGCGCAATATCTCAGCCGGTCCAGTTCCTCAATTTTGACCGGCGTACGATACCACCATATCGCCAGCATCATAACTAACGCCGCGCCCGCGATAGAGAAGATTATCCGCGATGCCTTCGTCATGGTGTGAAGGCTCGCCGAACGACGCAACCCTGGCAACCACCACCCTTCGCGGCCGAGTGAATGGCAAATAGAGCGCGACTGTGGGGCCGGGGGAGGCCACAGCGCGGTAGGTTTCGGGGTGAGCGGGGCACCGGTGCCGGATTGCTCCAAGCAGCTTGCCCCCGGAGGAGAAACGCGGCACTGATGACCGCTCGCCATCCCATGCCATGAATGCCTCGCCTCTTTGTCTCCCGGTCTCTGTGCTCACTGTCATAGCGGTAATGGGGATGAATCCCGATTGCTGCGCGCAGGACGGGACGAGAGAGAAAGCGGCATCCGAAAAAGCGCCGGATAACTTCACAAGATTGCGGGAGCTGGATTTCTCGCCGTTCGACGGAGCCCTCGCGGGACTCGGCGATGCGAGGGTGGCGAAGATCACGGCCCTTGTGATGGAGGGCGGGGTGCCGGAGATTCAAAAAGCGATGGCGGCGGGTGAGTTGACGTCGGAGGAGTTGACGCTGTGTTTTCTGAGCCGGATCAAACGCTATGACGGTATGCTGCGCAGCTATACGGAACTGAATCCCCGCTGCCTTGAGGAAGCGCGGACGGCGGACCGGCTGCGGGCGGAGGGAAAGCTGCGGGGCCTGCTGCACGGCGTCCCGGTGAATGTGAAGGATAACATCGGCACCGCGGCCCCGATGCATACGACGGCGGGGGCGGAGATCCTGCTCGATCATTCGCCGGCGAAGGACGCGGTGCTGGTGACACAGTTGCGCGAGGCCGGTGCCGTCATCCTCGGGAAAGCCGCATTGTCTGAACTCGCGGGCGTGCTGACGACAAAACCTCCGGGATATAACGCGGTAAGTGGCATCGGAGTCAATCCGTATGGCAAGGCATTCCCTGTTTCCGGCTCCAGCAGCGGCTCGGGAATTTCCACCAGCGCCTGCCTGACGATGATGAGTGTGGGGTCGGAAACGTCGGGCTCGCTGATCTCGCCGGCGTCGATGAACGGGGTGGTGGCGATGAAGCCAAGCCTTGGTCTCGTGAGCGGCGAGGGTGTCGTGCCGCTGATCCGCTTCCAGGACTCCGCGGGGCCTGTGACACGCAGTGTCAGGGATGCCGCGCTCCTCCTCGACGTCATCGACTCGAAGAAAGAGGATTATGCCGCGGTCCTTGATGCGAAGGCGCTTGAGGGCGTGTCTGTCGGCGTGCTGCGTGCGGACATTGCGGGAAAGAGTGAACCGAAGCGCAACACGGACTGGCTGGCGTTGATGGACGACGGCCTGCAGAAAACAAAAGCCGTGAGCCGCGATGTGACGATCGAGGGTGATGTCGCATTGATGCCCGTCATTGCTCTCGGGCTGTCGCAGGACACCATCGGCTACATGGCGGCGGCCGGAGCCCCGGTGAAAACGCTGGCGGAGTTGCAGGCCTACAACGCGGCGAAGCCCGAACGGCGGATTCCCCGAGGCCAGAATATGGTCGATCTCACCACGAAGATCCTCGCGGCGATCCTTGAGGAGAAGGGTCTCAAGGAGGGCGAGGCGGGCAAGTTTTATGAAGAACTGGCCCTGCAGGCACGGGCCGCGGCGACGGCCAGTTTGACCAAAACATTCACTGATAACGGCGTGGAGATCCTTGTGAGTTTGAGCAACACCCACTCTGAGAGTTACGCGACCGCAGGTTACCCGGCGATCACCGTGCCGCTGGGTTTGAACAAAGACGGCGCTCCTAACGGCGTGACCTTTATCGGCAAACCGGGACAGGACGCGAAGCTCCTCGCGTGTGCCTATGCCTTCGAGCAGGCGACCCGTTACCGCCGGAACCGGTGAAGTGAACGATGAATATCCTGCGCCCGCACGATCCGAATTGCAGAATTCATGGAATCGTGCCCTGCGGCGCGGCGGCCACACCGGAAAACACCGCTGGCCCGTCTCCTGCAATTCTCCAAAGTGGATCGACAGTCTGACGACCCAAATCTGAAGATACGATCCCCTCCGGTCTGCCCTCCTCCCCTGGGCAGGCCGGACCACTTCCAGAACTGGCGTCACCAGTTCACCTCACTGCCCCGCCCGGTCTCGAACACCGCGGCGGGGCTTTCATTTTTGCACAACCTCAATCGGACGGATCGAAGAACTTCCTCCTTGTCGCGCGATGCACCACGCTCCAATCACCGCGCATGGCTTTCACGGCACTCGAACTTTGCGCAGGCGGCGGCGGTCAGGCCCTCGGCCTCGAAATGGCTGGCTTCCATCATGCTGCCGTTGTTGAGTACGAGAAGGCATTCTGTGAAACCCTCCGGCACAACAGGCCCCGATGGAAGGTGTTCCCGGACGACATTAGAGGCTTTGACGGAAGACCATTCCAAGGCGTTGACCTGCTTGCCGCGGGGGTTCCTTGTCCACCTTTTAGTATCGCCGGTAAACAACTCGGTGATGAGGATGAGCGAGATATGTTCCCCGCTGCATTGCGAATCATCAAAGAAGCTCAGCCTCGTGCTGTGTTGCTAGAAAATGTTCCAGGTCTCGCCAGTGCAAAATTTTCCGACTACCGGCGGAGCCTGTTCCGACAGTTGGAGGACTTAGGTTATGAACCAGACTTCAGGGTGGTTCAGGCAGGAGATTTTGGCGTGCCACAACTTAGACCGCGGCTCCTGATCGTCGCCTTAAGGCCAGCCGATGCCGGGCACTTTGAATGGCCCGTTGG
>JANNVM010000872.1:0-15421 GCA_031414455.1 Verrucomicrobiota bacterium | reverse complement strand
GGAAAGGGGTCAGGAGAAGATTATTGACAAATTGCCCGAGAGAAAAGGGTCAGGAAAAGATTATTGACAAATTGCCCGGGTGGCGAATTACGGCCATGCCCCGTCAAGTGCGCATTGAGTTTCCCGCAGCGACCTATCACGTCATGTGCCGCGGTGACCGGCCTGAAGACATTTTTCGTGATGACGGAGACCGGGAGATGATGCTGGCCACGTATTTTCTGTTAGATTGTTTTCGAACGGAATCGTCCGCGGGCGCAGTATCGGAGGGTGCCTGCCCGTCCCACAATGGGTGAATGCTCACCGCTTCTGGCCCTTGTAGCCCACGATGAAAAACACCGTCAGCGCCATGACAGCCACCGCCAGCACGCTCCAGAACCGCGGCCAGTCCACGGAGTCGCCGTGCTCGCATTGGTGGAACCACCAGAGGGTGCCGAGATAACCGAGCGCATTGCCGATGCCGTTGTTCATCAGCGACAACAGCGCCTGACTCTGCGAACGGATTCGCGGATTCACGCGCTGTTCGAGATAGATCTGACAGGTGAGATAGAAGATGACGAAAAGCGGTCCGTGCAGGCAGACGCTGGCCACGAGGGCCGGGCGCACGTCGAGAGTCAGCAGTGAGTACCGCAGTACGCCGATGAGCAGTCCGGCGGTGAGGAGCCACTTGATGCGAAAGCGCAGGAGCACCGCGGCGAGACCGAACGTGGCCAGCCCCTCGCACAGTTGCGCCAGCGACATGGTGGCGGACGGCATGGTGTCGCCGGCAGCCTCCAGATGGCGGACGGTGTAGATATAGTACGAAGACATCAGCGCGGAGAACAGCGCCGCGGTGAGGAAGATGAGGCGGTGGTCGGGATGCTTGAGAAGCGACAGGGCTTCCCAGCCGAAGAAGTCCCGCAGGCGGCGCGGGGTTTTGTCCAGCGGCGGGCGGGTCGGACGAAGTGTCAGGCAGTAAGCGGCTTCGGCGAGAAAAATCCCGCCGCCGAGGTATCCGGCGGCCGGGGAATGCTCAAGGTGAAGCACCGCGCCGACCGCAAAGGACGCGATCATCCAGCCCCATGTCGCCCACACACGAATGGGCCCGAATTGCTTTCGCGCATCGGTGAGCCGTGAGAGCACGATACTGGTGACGAGCGAAAACCCGGGAGCATTGCACAGCGCGTAGGCCATCATGAGGCTGAGAAATACCTGCGGTCCCCAGTGCTGCGCCACGGCGACATGGACGAGGATCAGCAGTGTGCCTGACAAGGCGCACAGCACTGCAAGGAGCCGCTCGGGAGAGAAGCGGCGGTCCGCGAGCGAGCCCGCGATCATGGGAGAAATGAACGCTGCCACGCTGCCGGTGGCGACGGCATAGGCGATGAGATCTTTCAGGCCATAGGCCCTGAGTACATTGGGAAACGGCACCGCGTAGGCCGCCATCGCGGCGGCGTGCAGGAAGAACAGCACGCACAATGAAAAGCGGCCTTCTACCAGCGGCGTTCCCGCGGGCGCGGCCTTTGGCGGCGCATACGGATCCTGTGACTGGCCGGCGCTCACTGCTTCAGCGTCCAGCGTGCCGGGTCCACATGATAAAACTGGCGCATCGCGGCATACAGCACCGGATGATGCTGCTGAAGGAGAGCCGGCGCGGCGAGGAACATTTCCGTGGCGAGGGCGAAAATATCCGCGCCCTCACCGGTCGCCGATTTTTCCAGCAGCCCGGGATTGGCCTGAATGAAAGCAGGGCTGCGGACGCGTGCCCACGCCGTCAGCAGCAGCGGATCGGGCAGGGTTTTCCAGCCGAGCTGCGCGGCGATGGCGCTCAGGATATCACGGCTGCGGTCGCGCGGATCGGTGAAATGCCTTTTGTCAGGATTCCAGAGCATGGCCAGGCAACTGGAGCGCGCGGCCGGCTCTTCCTCATTTTGAGGATAGACCTGGAGGGTGAGCACCTCCGGGAAGTTGGACTCGCTGACGTCGTTGAGCAGAAGCAGGCAGGCATTCCCGGCGATGGTTACCCTCATCTCCTCGGTGACTTCATCCAGTGCGCCGCACGCACGGAAGTTTTTGCTGTCCACAAAGTGGAGCACCTTGTCCTGATAAGGAGCGCGCAGTTCCCACGGAAGACGTTCGTAGAGCGGTACATGGTCGTGGAGAAATTTCAGCCAGGGCCGCGGGTAGGCAAAGTAGCGCAGCCGCCAGACGCCCGCCTTGCGCCGCAGCAGCATTACCAGCCACCAGCCGGCGAGCAGGGCGACGACGGACCAGAGGGCGAGATAGATGGGAATGATGGCGAAGATGGACCGCATGACGGGAGGGGTAAGGGGGCGATACGTAGGAGAACCGGCCGCGCAGTAAACCGGACGTTCTCAGCCGCTGCAAACGTCCAGAGCCCCTGACGCCGACAATTCCCTTGCGCCCTCCGCGTTCGCCGTGTCTGTGCGCGCTCCCTATGGATCAGACCACGAAAGCACTGACGATTGACCTCCAGGCGTTCGACACCGGCACGCTTCACACGCGGCTGGGCGAACTCCGGAGGTATCTTTGACTTGCCGGCTCTTGAGTCGCGGTTTGCCCAGTTGGAAGAGATGATGGCGGCGCCGGATTTTTGGGGCTCGCCCAACAAGGCCCGCGCCGTGAGCAGCGAACGGGCGATGATCAAGAATAAGGTGGACACTTTCCACGGGCTCAAGAAGCGCGCGGCGGATTTTGATGAATTGCTGGATCTGGCCGTGCAATACGATGACCCGGATCTGCGTCTGGAGGCGAAAGCCGAGTACCCCGCGATGGTGTTGGCGCTGGCGGAATTTGAAGTCCTGACACTGATGGCCGGACCGCTGGATGTATCGAATGCCTTCCTCACCGTCCATGCCGGCGCGGGCGGGACCGAGTCCTGTGACTGGGCGGAAATGCTCTATCGCATGTTCGCCCGCTGGGCCGACCGCCGCGGCATGACCGTGGAAATGCTCGATTTCACCGATGGTGAAGGCACCGGCTACCGCTCCGTGACGATGAAGGTAACCGGCCCGTATGCCTTTGGCTATTTGCAGAATGAGCGCGGTGTTCACCGGCTGGTGCGCATCTCGCCGTTCGATTCCCAAAACCGCCGGCATACGTCGTTTTGCTCCGTGGATGTCGTGCCGGAAGTGGAGGACGATCTGCCCATTGAGATCCGCAGCGAAGACCTTGAGATTGATACCTACCGGGCCGGCGGCAAAGGCGGTCAGAACGTGAACAAGGTGGAAACCGCCGTCCGCATTACCCACAAGCCCAGCGGCGTTGTCGTCGCCTGTCAAAACGAGCGTTCCCAGGGAAAGAACAAAGACCTCGCGATGGGGATGCTGAAGGCCAAGCTCTATCAGATCGAGATGAACAAAAAGAGTTCCGAACTGGAGCGGCTCTACGGCGAGAAGGGAGAGATTGCATGGGGCAGCCAGATTCGCTCCTACGTCTTCCAGCCCTATCAAATGGTGAAGGACCACCGCACCGGCGTGAAGACCGGCAACATTTCCGCGGTGATGGACGGCGACCTTGATCAATTCATCGAAGCCAAACTGCGCGGCGTGACCAGCGACGGCGGGCCGGATGACGACGTGTAGGGCCGCTGAGATCCTCAGCCGCCCGGAGTTGCCCCCGGACGTGCTCAATCACCGGACGCCGCTCCTGTGCGGGCCACTCGCAAGTGTCGGGATCCCTGCCGCGATTCGTTTTCACGAGCGCCGGCGGCTCAAGAGCAGACTGGCAATGTCTGCCTTGAAGCTGGGATTGGCGATCGTGATGCTGGTGAGGCCGGCGTGACCGGAGGCGGGCAGGAAACCGGCGGTGGCGATAGTTAGCAGTGTGCGGCGCATGGGGTAAGTCGGGTAACGTGAATATTTTCCCGGAAAAATAATGACTGGCCCGCGGTCCCGCGGATGAAAACCGCACGGAAAAAATCCGTCCCGGGAGTGATTCCCCGGTTCTCATTTCCGGCGGGCCGCTCCATCAGACCTGAACCCATGCCCGACGAATCCATTCCCGACACTGGCGGCCGCCCGCCGCGACGCAAACGCTATGCCGGGCGCAATCCGCGAAAATTTGCCGAGAAATACAAGGAGCACCGCGGGGACGCCGCGACACTGCAGAAAGTGGAGGCCGCAGGCAAGACACCCGCAGGCCGGCACCGGCCGGTTATGGTGACGGAATCACTCGCCGTGCTGGCCATCCGGCCAGGCGACACGGTCGCTGAAGGCACTCTGGGCTATGGCGGACACACCCGGGAATTCCTCCGCGCCGCAGCACCCGGTGGCCGGATTGTTGCGCTGGATGTCGATCCGGTGCAACTCGCGCGCACCGCGGAACGGCTGTCCGCAGAAGGATTCGGCGAAGAAGTCCTCCTAACGCGGCACAGCAATTTCGCAGGCCTGCCGCGCGTCCTCGCGGAAGCCGGACTGCCCGGGGGTGTTGACGTGATTTTCGCTGACCTCGGCGTGTCGTCCATGCAGATTGACGATCCGTCGCGCGGCTTCTCATGGAAGGCGACCGGGCCGCTCGACATGCGGCTGAATCCGTCGCGCGGCACCACCGCCGGCGAACTGCTGCAAAAGCTGACGCCGGAGAAACTGGCCGCGCTGCTGGAGGAAAACGCCGACGAACCGCATGCCGCGGCGCTGAGTCAGGCGCTGGCGGGCCGGATGTTCGCGAATACGGTGCGGCTGGCCGCAGCGATTCGTGAAGTCGTGGCCCCTGTCGTCCGCCTGCGGACCGATGCGGCGGAACAGACGGAAAAATCTCTGCGGCGCGTTTTCCAGGCGCTGCGCATCGCGGTGAATGATGAATTCAGCGCGCTCGACTCCCTGCTGCGGGCACTGCCGCAATGTCTCAAGCCCGGCGGGCGGGTGGCGATCCTGACATTTCACAGCGGCGAAGACCGGCGCGTGAAAAAAGCGTTCGCTGCGCTGGAACAGTCCGGCGGCTGGCATCAGCCGGACGAACAGCCGCGCCGCCCGTTGCCGGCGGAGCAGCGCGCCAATCCACGCAGCACGAGCGCCAGCCTGCGCTGGATCGTGCGCGGTTAGGAAACCCTGTCTAAATCGTCACCAGCAACGCGGCTCGGCCATGCCCGCAGGCTGTCCGTGTCCGTGCGGGTGCGTCGTGACCAAACACGGGCAGGCTGGCGCCATGCCCGCGCTACGGTTCCGGCTCAGCAGCGGGAGCCGGCGGCTCATCGGCGACGGCTGACGGCGACGGCACTTCAGCGGCAGCGGCTTCGTCAGCCGGAGTGGAATCGTCCACCGGCCCGATCACAGATTCGGTGGCGGCTTCCCCTTCCGGCGGCGCAGATGCGTCATCGGGCGCGCCGGGCCTTTGCGGTCTGGGACCGCGCGGCTTTTTCTCCACGGGCGGCTGAGGCGGTCGGCCGAGGACGAACAATTCGCCGCTTTGGAATTCGGTAACGTAACCCTCCTGCACCAGCCAGTGGAGATCCTGGAGGATGGCGATTTCCTCGGGACTCAAATGGGGCGCGGGAGCCGGTGCCGGAGGTGCAGGGGCGGGCGCTTCCGCCGGTGCAATTTCATCAGCCGGGGCAGGCGGAGCGTCAGAAACTTCAGCCGCTTGCGGCGCATCCGCTGCGGTCACGGCATCTTCACCTTCCGCCACGGCTGCGGGTCCGGCTTCAGCCTCAACGGCGGCGGTGGTTTCAGATGACTCTTCGGCGGCGGGAATTTCTGCCGCAGGTTCGGGAGCAACGGATTCGGCGGGCGACCCTTCTGTCACGGCGGCCGCGGCGGCTTCCTCCACGGCGGCTTCGACCATGGCCTGAGCTGAGGATGCAGGCGCGGGACTCGCGGAGACCGGCACGATGTGCGGCGCGAGCGTACTCACGAGCCGGCTGTAAGTGATTCCAGGATTGGCGCGCACCATTTCCACGAGGGAACGCACACGCTCCGAAAGCACGAGATCGTCGGGCAGGAAGTGCGGGCGGTTGCGGCAGACGCAGGTCGTTTTCTTGTCCCGCTTGAAGAAGCGGAGACCCTGCGATTCGAGCGCGCGGCAGAGGTCCTGCACAAGTTGCATGGGAAACCGCTGCTGGTTCTCGACTTCGCGGCGCAGCAGATTGAGCAGCGCGGGCGACAGGTTTTTGCCGGGGATGTTGCCGGAGACCATTCCGGTGGTGACGGGGACGGCCGCCGCCGCCGCGTGGGTGCGAAGGAAGTGCGCTTCCATTTCCGCCACACTCTTGAATGCCACAGGCGGTTCCGCGCCTTCCGGCGGCGGTTCTCCACTAACAGGAACCCACTGCGTGGCGGTGGACTGCTGCTCCTGCCATTTCAGCAGCAGAGCCTCGTCCTTCTCGGTGCGAATCCGCGACTTGTAGCGATCCAGCGGCATGTCAGAGAAACGCTCGCGGTGCAGCCGGGCGACATTGCGCTGAAAGTCATGATGATTCGGCGGCCCGAGCAGTGCGCCGGAAAACCCGCAGACTGCGATGGCATTCCACACGCCTTTCGGCGCTTCAGTCGTCACGGTCTCGGCGCGATAGAATTTCGTAAGGGCCGGAGAATTCAGGAGATGGCGAATGGCTTCATCCCGCGTCAGCCACAGCGAGCCATCGGCGGCACACTGGTACAGTTCCTCCGGTCCGCGCGGCACAGACGGAGCAGGTGCCGGTGCAGAGGCAGGAGCTTCGCCTTCCTTCTGCCTCTGCGGTGGCGGCCCGGACTGACGGCGAAAGCGAACCTGATAGCGCTCGCGGCTGTCCATGAACAGGCGGCCGACATCGAACACCGAGAAGGCCCGGCCCGAAGCTTTGATCTGACGCGCGATGGCCTCGACGGACCGGTGATCGGGAACGAGCGACACCAGCCAGCCCTCAAGCGGCGGTGCCATTTCACGCTGATCACGGAAATCACGCTGGTCGCGCTGGTCGCGGCGGTCACCTCCACGAAATGGCGGGCGGCCACCACGGTCGTCACGGGGTGGCCCGCCGGGACGCGGCCCGCGGCGATCCGGTCCACCCGGTCCACCCGGTCCGCCTGGCCCACCCGGTCCGCCTTCGCGGCGCTCGCCCCGTGGCGGTCCCTGACTCTCCGCGCGCGGCGGGGGCCGGCGGTCACCCTGGCCGGGAGGTCCGCGAAAATCCGGACGCGGCCCCCGGTTGTCCGGACGCGGCCCGCGGTCATTGCGGTCAAAACCCCTGCCGCCATCGCGGCGCGGCGGACCGTCCCGGCGCGGCCGGTCATCGCGTTCGCCGCGCGACGGGCCACCGGGTGCGCGGCCCCAGATGACTTCGCCGCCAGGCGTATCCTTCTTACCCAGATCCTCCGCCCACGACGGACGGAACTGGAGATTTTGCAGATGGGAGAGATCAATGGGATCAGATTCGCTCATGAGGGTATCCTAAGACTGACAAACAAGTCCTGTGCGCGGCACTGGCGCGGGCAAAGGGCGGCCAGACTAGAAGAAGGAACCGGCAAATCAATCCTATTGTTGAAGGTGTTGCAAAACACGAAACGGCCCCGCATGGCACGCTACGCCGCCTCATCAACCGGCGCGGGCTCGTCACTTTCGATGATGTCCTGCTCCACGCGGAGATTGCGGATGATGAATTCCTGACGCTCGGGCGTATTCTTGCCCATGTAAAAAGTGAGCAGGTCCTTGATCGAGTGCTGATGATCCGCGCCGACGGGATCGAGGCGCATGTCCGGACCGATGAAGTGCTTGAACTCGGACGCATTGATTTCGCCGAGACCTTTGAATCGTGTCATCTCCGCCGCCTTGCCGCATTTCGCGAGAGCCTTGTGCTTCTCGTCCTCAGTATAGCAGTAGAAGGTTTCCTTTTTGTTCCGCACGCGGAAGAGCGGCGTCTGGAGCACAAACAAATGGCCGCGGCGGATGAGGTCGGGGAAGAACTGCAGGAAGAACGTGATCATGAGCAGCCGGATGTGCATGCCGTCCACGTCGGCATCGGTGGCGAGCACGACTTTGTTGTAGCGCAGCTCGTCCATGTTGTCCTCAATGTTCAGCGCGTGCTGGAGGAGGTTGAACTCCTCATTTTCATAGACGACTTTCTTAGTCAGGCCGTAGCAGTTGAGCGGTTTGCCGCGCAGGCTGAACACCGCCTGCGTGTCCACGCTGCGGGCGCTGGTGATGGACCCGCTGGCACTGTTGCCTTCTGTTATGAAGAGTGTACTCTCCTCGCGGTTCTTTGCGGAGGAATCGAGATGCACACGGCAGTCCCGCAGCTTCTTGTTGTGAATCTTCGCCTTCCGCGCGCGCTCCTTGGCGAGTTTGGCGACGCCGGCGAGTTCCTTGCGCTCGCTTTCGTTCTCCTGGATTTTCTCCAGCAGCGCTTTGTCCGTGTCCTTGTTGCGGGCGAGGTGCGTTTGCAGCGCCTTCTCAAGAAAGTCGCTGATGTAGCCGCGCACCGTCGCGCCCTCCGGTTCCATGTTGGAACTGCCGAGTTTGGTCTTCGTTTGGGACTCAAAAACCGGCTCCACCACTTTGACCGCAATGGCGGCGACGATGCCCGTGCGCACATCCGAGGGATCGAACTCCTTCTTATAGTGCCCGCGGATGACCTTCACGATGGCTTCGCGGAACGCGCTCTGATGGGTGCCGCCCATGGTGGTGTGCTGGCCGTTCACAAAGCTGTAGAGGTCTTCACCGGCTTCATCACAGTGCGTAAATGCGATCTCAATGTCAGGGCCATTGAGGTGAATGATCGGATAGAGCGGCGCGGCGGTGAGGTTTTCCTTGAGTAAATCCTGGAGGCCGTCCTTCGAACGGAACTTGGTGCCGTTGAAGTTCAGCGTCAGACCGGTGTTCAGATAGGCGTAGAAACGGAACATCCTTTCCAAGATTTCCCTCTCGAACTTGAACTTCGCGCTAAAGATGGTGCCGTCCGGCTTGAAGGAGAGCCGCGTGCCATTCGGGTCCGGGCATTTCTCCGGCTTCTTCATTTCGTGGACGACCTTGCCTTTGCTGAACTCGATGGCCTTGGTCTCGCCATCGCGGTGCGCCTGGATTTCAAAAAACCCGCTCAGCGCATTCACTGCCTTGATGCCCACGCCGTTGAGACCCACGGATTTTTTGAAGGCCTTGCTGTCATACTTGGCACCCGTGTTGATCTTCGCCGCGCAGTCCATCAGCTTTCCGAGCGGAATGCCGCGGCCGTAGTCGCGCACGGTCATGATATTGTCGTCATCCAACGCGATATCAATCTGCTTCCCGTAGCCCATGACGAACTCATCAATGGAGTTGTCTATGGATTCCTTGACGAGGAGGTAGATGCCGTCATCCGGCTGCGAACCGTCGCCGAGCTTGCCGATATACATGCCGGGGCGAAGACGGATGTGTTCGACCCAGTCGAGAGATTTGATGCTGCTTTCGTCGTAAGTGTCGTCGGCCATTGAGGGGTGAGTTGGTTTGAGGAACAGCGCGAGAGTAGGGCGGTGATTCCCGGAATCAACTGCCGCCTGCGCGCCGGGGAGGATTGATGACGCGCCGTTGGCGCTCCAGCAACTGGCTCGGGAGATCGGACTGGAAATCCACGTGTGCCATTTTCCGCCGGGCACCAGCCAGTGGAACAAGATAGAGCACCGCATGTTCAGCGATATCGGAAGTCCTGCCCCGCAAAATGACGATTGGCTGGAGGGGGGGCTTCCGATGGAGAGCGCCTTTGGGGACCTGCCGGGCAATTTCGTGATGGGTGCCGGAGAACCGGAGCCTGCGGCCTCTACTCCACCAGCACCAGCGCTGTCGCCTGTTCGACGCGGGAAATGACTTCGCGCTCGGAGGCCCCGGCGGGGAGGGTGGATTTCTGCACCGATCCCCCGAGGGCGGCATTCTGCTTTTTGATGAACTCCTGAAGCAACCGGCTCTTGAGCGCGTAGCTCACATTGTCCGCGGAGCCACCCCCGGCCACGGAAGTGAGCTTGAGGGTCATCATGCCGGCCACCCATCCGGTTTTGCTGTGGACTAGCGCGCCGCCGGAATTGCCAGGCTGCACGGGGACGCTGGTTTGATAGAATGCTTGGTCATCGCGGATGCCACTCAGGCTGCTGATGCGTCCATCGGTGAATTTCGCCGACACGCCCTGCACGAGGGCATTGGGAAATCCGACGGTAAAGACATACTCACCGATGCCCGGTTCGCCTGTGGAGACGGGCAGCCAGACGGCGGGTTTGATCTCCGCCTGGAGGAGTGCGATGTCGAGTTTGTCGTCCGTCGCGGCGACTTTGGCAGGGACGATTTTTCCGTCTGCGGTGCGGATGTCCACTTTGGTGGCGCTGCCGGTCACGTGGTGATTTGTCAGGAGCCAGCCGTCGCTGCTGATCCAGAAGCCGGTACCGCTGCTCCGGTATTTGCCGGAGGCGAGGAAGTCGGGCAGGGGATTCGGATTCTTGAGCGCCTCAATAAAGGCATCAATGGCCCCCGGCTTTTTCTGGCTGAGTTCCCGCGCCTCATCCCGCCACGAGATGGCGATGGAAACGCCCCACGCGATCAGTCCAAGCAACAGCGCGGCTCCGCCGATGATGAGAAAAAACATTGTCCGTCCGTGTGCCTCTTCGCGGCGAAGCTCCTCCCGGGTCGGATGATGATGATGGTGCGGAGGGTGAATCCGCGCGGGCGCTGCGCCGGCAACCCGGAAGGTATTCCCGCAACTTGGGCAGGTGGCCTCGCTGCCCACCGGCGGGACATCGCCTGACAAATGCTGACTGCAGTGCGGGCAGATAAAGTGCAGGTTCATGGCTCAGCGGATGGTGAGGTTGGCCGCGCGCTGCGGTCAGGGTGCGGCGTAGAAATTTGTAAGACCAGCCGCGGGGAAAGCAAGTCCCGCAGCTGCGCCGGTGAAATCGGATTCGACATCCGGCAGCACGCTCAGCATCACTGAATCCGCGAAAAGAGCTGCCAAACTCAATGGGAACTAACGTCACCTGCGCCGCGCCGCCTAATTCCCGCTAATCCATTGCTCGCCAAGAATAAGGACGGCTTTGCGTCCGCGGCCACGCCCGGTGTCGAGACGCTGCTGCCTTCGACCGCGGCGGGCATCGGTAATGAGGCCATCATCCTGAAGCGGCTCCGCGTCAAAAGTTTTCGCAACGCTGACGTGCTCACACCGGACGAGAGGAAATTTGTCGCCAATGTGCATCAAATTATCGCCGACGGCCGGGTGGGCAAGGCCACGATCCGCAAGGTGAAGGAGGCATTCGACAAGACCGACGATCCGGTGGCGATGATCGCCATTCTCCATAAGGAAATCGCCCGGCAGTATCTCGTCAGCCCCACCAGCAAACCGGGGAAAGACGACCCGCCCGCACCGCGCGAGGTCATGCTTTCCTCTTACCTGCCTTGACCCGGTGAAAAAGTGATGGTATGAGCGATGGTATGCCTGCGATGACTCACCGCACTACTTTCGCCTTGGATGAGCCGACCGCCCGCCGTCTCAAGCGACTGGCCGCCCGCTGGAAGGTCTCCCAGGCAGAAGTCGTCCGACGGTCGGTCGAACAAGCGGAAAAGCAGAGCGAATCTCAAAAACCAGACCCTGTCGCGATGCTCCGCCGCCTGCATGAAAAAGGGGGGGGCTTGGATCGTGTAAAGGCCGATGCCTATTTGGCTGAGGTCTATGAGGATCGCCAACAATGGAGGGGTGAATGATTTGCCTGGATACCAATTACCTGATTCGCGGAGTCTCCGAGGGCGCTACGGAAGCCGGTGAACTGATCGCCTGGATCGAGGCCGGGGAAACTCTCCTCACCGCCATGCCCGCGTGGTTCGAGTTTCTCTGCGGTCCGGTTACCGGGGAGCAAACGACCACCATGCGTGCCTTCCTGACAGAAATTATCCCCTTCGCTGAACCAGAAGCGGCGGAAGCCGCCCGGCTTTTCAATGCCGTGAATCGCAGCCGTCGCCTCCGGGTGGATACCATGATCGCCGGCACGGCCATCACCGC
Organism: Verrucomicrobiota bacterium; assembly: GCA_031414455.1. GTDB lineage: Bacteria > Verrucomicrobiota > Verrucomicrobiia > Verrucomicrobiales > V1-33 > V1-33. The sequence continues at coordinate 3,504 of JANNVM010000872.1, read as the reverse complement.
CGGGGCCAGCCTCGCCACCAACAACCGCGACGATTTTGAACCCTTTGTCGCTCACGGACTGCAACTCCTCTAAGCTCACGGACAAGAACGACACCGCCGTGAAATTCACGCTGGGCACGGGCCAGCAGAAGATCTTTGCCAGCCGCTACCAGTTCCACCTGCCCACAGAGGCTGATCTGGCGGCGGAGATTCGCCGGGAGTTGGCGGAACTCTATCTGCCAATGCCCGCCCCTGCCCGCCGCCGTCACTCCGGCTGATAGACTTCCGTCATCGTCTCCAACACTTTGTGGAGCAGGTCCTTTTCGGTGATGGCCCCCGTGTGACGCCATGCGACTCCGCCGCCGGGTTTGATTAGGAGGGTGTGCGGCTGCGGGCCTTTCCATTCGGGATCGAGCGATTTGATGAGTTCGTCCATGCTCGCTCCGGTGTAGAGGTAGTTGTTGGATTTGCGGCCCTCCTTTTCCAGTGATGCCTTGAGGCCGCCGGGCAAGGCCGCGCGGTGCTTTTCCAGAAAGGCCTGCGCCTTTTTGCGCTCGGTCGGCTCGTCGAGACTGAGCGTGATGAGTTCGAATTCACGCAGCCCCATGCGGCGCGAGACGTTGATGAGGCCGGGGAATTCCTGCACGCACGGTACACACGTCGTGGACCAGACATTGATGAGACGGAATTTCTTCGTCGGGTTTTTCACCAGCGCGGCGATGCCGGCGGCGTCAATGTCCTCGAGCGACACCGGAGACCTGGCCCACTTCTCGTTGTCGGTGGCGACGGTGCTGCTCTTGGTCATCCACTTGGTGGAGCAGCCGAACGGCTTCGTGAGATCCACGGCGACCGGCTTGCCGTCGAGCAGCGAGGTGACGGCATCGCGTGCGTCCTGACGCTTCACGAGTGCGGCGTCGGCGAAGCGGCAGTCGTCGAGCCAGCCCTGGTAGCGGAGCTTGCGGGTTTTGTCGAAAATGAAGACATGCGGCGTGGCGAGGCAGCCGTAGGCCAGCGCGGTGCGCTGCGTTTCGCCGTCGTAGAGATAGGGGAAAGTGAACCCCTGGTCCCGGGCATAAAGTTTCATCTCCTCGAAGCTGTCGTCGTATTTGGAATAGCCAAGTTCGTCCGCCCGCAGGCCGGCGGGGTTGTTGGGATTGATGGCGACCACTTCAAAGCTGCGGCCCTTCATGTCCTGCACGAGTTTGATGAGCCGGGGTTCGGCAGCGTGGCAGACGGGGCAGTGATTGGAGGTGAAATACACCATGAGCACGTCCGCCTTAAAGTCGTTCAGCGTCCATGTTTTGCCGTCGATGCCCGGCAGCGAGAAGGCCGGCGCGGCGTCACCGGTTTTGAGTTCATGAAAGCCTTCCGGCTGCTGCGCCACAGCGGGAGCGGCGAATACGAGGGCGGCGAAGAGCAGGATGCGCATGTTCATGAATGGCCGCTCCACCATTCTCCGCCCGCTGCAATGCCGGGTCTCTGCGTATTGGCGGAGCCCCCTTGCCTTGTCAGCGGGATGTGACAAACCTGTCACGGAATAGCGGCTGACGGTCAGGGCACTTCTGACAGTCTGACCGCGATGTTCACCACCCGCATGAAAGCCGCACTCGTTGATGGCGTCCCGTTTCGCAGCAAGGAAGTCAGTTGGCTCGCCTTCAACTCCCGCGTGCTTCAGGAGGCCGGGGATGACTCCCTGCCGCCGGTCGAGCGGCTCAAGTTTCTCGGCATCTATTCCTCGAATCTCGACGAGTTCTTTCGCGTGCGCATCGCGACCCTGCGCCGCCTCATTGATCTGGGGCGCGACTACCGGAAGATCAAACTTCCCGACCCCAGTCTGACGCTCAAGGAGGCGATGCGCATCATCAAAAGCGAGACCGCGGTTTTTAACGGAATTTATAACAACATTTTTGCCGCGCTGAAGAAGAAGGGCGTGCAACTGGTGGATGAGACGCAGGTCCCGCGACCGCTCTGGGAGTGGCTGCTCGATTACTTCTTCAGCAAAGTGCGGCCTCACATCATGCCGGTGATGATTCGCAGCTACAGCCGGTTCAGTACCCTCGCGGACTCGCCGATGTATCTGGCGGTGGAGATGGGAAAGAGCGGGAAGAAGGGCCGCGAGTCCCACGCGTTGATTGAGATTCCCGCCAGTGTGCTGCCTCGATTCGTCACGCTGCCGCCACACAAGGGTCAGACGCTGGTGATGTACCTCGATGACATCATCCGCTTTGGCCTGCCGAGTTTGTTCGCCGCGCTGCCGTTCGATGTATTCCGCGCCTACGCGATTAAGTTCACGCGTGATGCCGAAATGGAGTTCGACGATGACGTGACGGAAAGTCTCTACGACAAAATCGCCGAAGGCATTCGCTCACGGCAGACGGGTGAACCGGTGCGCATGAACTATGACGCGGGCATTCCCAAATCCTTCCTCAAACTCCTCGCGCACAAGCTTCACCTCACGCAGGGCGGCGCGCTGCTCCCCGGCTCGCGCTATCACAACCGGCGCGATCTGATGAAATTTCCCGCCCCGGCAGCGCTGGGAGTGCCGCCGCAGCCCACCCTGCCGCACGAGGTCCTCGGCGGGGCGCGCGAGAGCATCTTCCGCACGCTCCAGGAGAGCGATGCGCTGCTGCATCTTCCGTGGCACTCGTTCGCTCACTTCCTCGACTTTCTGCGCGAGGCCAGTCTCGATCCGTTCGTCTCGCACATCCAAATCTCCCAGTACCGGCTGGCGCGGAACAGTTGTGTGGCCCGTGCTCTCACGGCGGCGGCGCAAAATGGCAAGGAGGTCACGGTCGTCGTCGAGCCCAGGGCGCGCTTTGATGAGAAGAACAACATCGGCTGGGCGAATCACTATCAGGAAGCGGGCATTCGTGTCGTCCTCGGCGTGCCGGGCCTCAAGGTTCATGCCAAGATGTGCGTCGTGACGCGGCATGAGGGAGGCACCGACCGCTACTACAGCGCGCTGAGCACGGGCAACTTCAACGAGGAAACGGCGACCTTTTACACCGACCACCTGCTGCTCACAGCGCATCAGGGAATCGGTGAGGATATCGTGGAGAGTTTCCGTTTCTTTGCGAGCAACTGGCAGCCGCCGCGGCTCAATCATCTCATCGCCGCCCCCTTCAATCTGCGCGCGCAGATGCGGCACTGCATTCAGAACGAGATCGCTCAGGCCCGCGCCGGACGGGAGGCGGCCATCTTCCTCCGCATGAACAATCTCGCTGATCCCGAGATCACCTCACTGCTCTACGAGGCCAGCCATGCCGGAGTCAAAGTGCGCCTCATTGTGCGGAGCATGTTCAGCGTCGTGACGGGTAACAAAAAGTACAGCAGGAACATCCGGGCCGTGAGCATCGTGGACCATCACCTTGAGCACAGCCGCATCTTTCTGTTTCACAACGGTGGCCAGCCGCGCTGCCTGCTCTCGTCCGCGGATTTCCTGCCAAGAAATTTCGACAGCCGCTTCGAGATCGTTTTTCCGATCCTCGACCCCGCGCTGCAAAATGAACTCCGCCGGATCATGGA
>JANNVM010000871.1:0-9254 GCA_031414455.1 Verrucomicrobiota bacterium | reverse complement strand
CTCCCTAATCGTTGCCGCTGCCGCACTGCTTGCTGCTCTGCGGCCCGCGCCCGCCGCGCCCGGCGATCTCGATTCCTCTTTCAACGGCACCGGCTGGATGTATCTCCCGCAAACCCGCCACGCCCGCGGCCTCGCGGTGCAGCCGGATGGCAGGATCCTCATCTCCACGGACGTGGTGGGAGATACGGGGAGTTATCATCTCGGCGTATCGCGGTATCTTCCTGACGGATCACTCGATCTCTCCTTCAACGGCACCGGCCGCGTCCGCGTCGCGGAGGAGCGCAGCTTTGGCAGTGCCATCCTCCTGCGCCCTGGGGGACACATTTTCGCCGCCGGCATCCGCCACGTGCCGGACCCTACCTTCGCCTATTCCATCATCGCAGCGCTGCTGCCGGACGGCCAGCGCGATACCTCCCTCTTTCAGGTGCAGGACAACCTCCTCTCCACCCCTAACAGCAGCATCGATACTCACGGCCTCGCCATCCAGCCTGACGGAAAAATCCTCATCGCAGCCGAGTCCGACCGAACCCAGACATTTGTCAGGCGCTGGACGCCGGATGGCCTGCCGGACCCCTCCTTCGGCGACGCCGGCGTGAAATATTTGCCTGTCATTGCGGGTACGCGGGGCGTCAACGCACTCGCCCTGCAGAGTGATGGCCGCATCGTCATCGCCCGCGTGTCCAGCTCCGGGGAACTCACCCGCCTGCTCCCGGACGGAACGCTGGACGCCACCTTCGGCAACCCAAACACCGCCACCTCCAGTCTGCCCGTCACCGCCAAATGGAAAGCCCTAACTGTTTTGTCGGACGGTAAAATACTCGCCGCCGGCACGGGCGACCTGCCGGGTTTCATGGTGGCACGGTATCTGCCGGACGGAAAGCCGGACCCCGCGTTCGGCGATGCCGGCACTCCGGGCCGCGTTTTGCTGCCACTCAGTCCCGGCTCCGGCCTTGGCGCCATGTGCGTGCAGAACGACGGTCGCATCATCACCGCCGGCACGGAGGAAGACCCCCCCGGCCCGGACGGACCTCCCGGGGATATTGCCCTCGCACGTTTCACCCCGGATGGCGTGCCGGATGCCACCTTCGGCACCGACGGCCTCGCGCACGCGGACCTGGGCGGATCGGAGGGCGCTCTTTTCGCCGCCCTTGCCGCGGATGACAAACTCATCATCGCCGGCTTTCAAAACAGTGAAAAGGCCGTCCTGGCGCGCTTTGACGTGCCCGCATCCACCAGCCTGAGCGTGGAATACCCTAACGGCACCTCGCTCCCCCCGTGGTCTCCGCCGCCGGTGAATTTTGGCCCCGTCACCGCCGGCTCCCGCCTCATCCAAATCATCCTGCGCAATACCGGCCTCGCCCCCCTCACAGATCTGCAGGCTTCCCTCACGGACCAATCCATTCCCGGCGACTATCAACTCACGCCGTTCTCCGCCGCCACGCTCGCCCCCGGTGACACCGCCACCGTTATTATCACGCTCACCCCTTCCGCCGCCCCGGGCCTCCGCACCGCCACCCTCCGCCTAACGTCCGGCAATACGAGCCTCTTGCTCCCCCCGCGCCTCATCCCCCTCACCGGCTCCAAAGCCACTCCGCAGGAGATCTGGCGCGTCACCTGGTTTGGCAATCCTGACAACTCCGGCCCCGGCGCGGATGCCGCCGACTTCGACGGCGACGGCCTCTCCAACCTCATGGAATACGCCCTCCGCACCAGCCCGCACGCGTCCACCCCGCCCCCGTGCCAGCCAGAGCCCGGCACCCCCGGCGCTTTCACGTACACCCGTCCCGCCGCCGCCATTCTGACAGAATTTTCCTGGCAGCCCGAAGCTGCCGCGTTTTTGGCAGGCCCCTGGTCCCCTGTCGGACTGACCAGCACCGTCTTAACAGACGATGGCACCGTGCAAACTGTGCTCGTAGAAATGGACAATACCGCCGCCCCGCAGATGTTTCTGCGGCTCCGGGTAACGAAGCTGTGACGTGGCGGGGATTTAACAGAACCCCTCACTCCCCGTTCCGGAACCCGCCAATGACGCCACCCGCAAAAAAGCAAATTTCTTTCAGGGAACAACGGGCCAGGAACAACGGGCCACACCAATAATTGGGGAAACTGCTGGCATTGAACTGCTTGCGGGCGGTGCTCTGCCGGGTTTGAAACCTCAGCCAGTGATTCCCCCAAACAGGCCCGGAGGCCCGTGGAGAAAAGCCAGGGGTGGAGCCAGGCACGAGCGGAACCCCTGGGACCGCCACGGAACCGATAAAGCCCCGGCAGGGGCGACAGCGGCAATCGGATACCGGCTGATGGCCCTCGCATTCTCTCGCCCCTGCCGGGGCTCTGGTATGGTTTCCCGCCTTCCGCATCGCCGCCAGGAACAGGCGGGAGGCAGGAGGCTGCAGGCTTGAGGTTCTACTTCCCGTTGCGCTCAAGGCTCCCTCCACTTCGCGCCTTCAGCCTGCAGCCTCAGGCCTTTAGCCTGTAGCCTCACTTCCCAGGTTCGCAGGGCAGCCGTTTCGGATGCTTCCAACATTGTCGAAGGCAGTGCTCGATTTTCGGAATCCGAGTATATCCGGTTTCTGGAAATAGCCTACGGCTCAGCCCGTGAAGTAGAATACCAGATCGGCATCGCCCATCGGCTGGGATTTCTCAGTATCGCCGAACAAGAAACCCTTCTGCCTCTTGCCTCAGAAACCGCCAAAGTTCTGAACGGACTTCTCCGCGCCCTCCGCAGAAACTGATCGTCCTTCAGCCTCCAGCCTTTAGCCTCCAGCCTTCCATGCTCTGGGACCAAAGCACCGGCACAGCCTGGAAAGCCACGGAAATCGACCTCGGAGACGGACGCACTCTCGTCCTGGAATACTCCTGACGCCCGCGGCCACCGGCTCGACGCAACCCGCCGAAACGACGCAAAATCCCGCTGCCAAAAAAATTCTTGGCAAGGCGGTCGGGGAAGGTATGCTCGGTCTCATTGAAAATTCACCATGAATCGCGCTCTGACCCCACTTTAGCCTTCGAAACGGCCAGTTCGGACCCGCTTGGCCAAGCCCATTCATCCTTCTTCCCTCAAAATTCACCCTTCCTCCGCCCCTCTCTCCCCCAGACCCCCTCCCCTCACTCCCCGATCCCGGTCCCGCCAATGACGCAACCCGCGAAAAGCAATTTCCTTTCAGCAAAGCGTTTCGCCTCAACGCACTGGAGCGTGGTGCTGGCCGCTGCCAGGACCGCATCGCCTGCGGCGGAAGCGGCGTTGGAGAAATTGTGCATCGCCTACTGGTATCCGCTCTACGCCTATTTGCGCCGCAGCGGCCATGCGCCCCACGCCGCTGAAGATCTCACCCAGGAGTTCTTCGCCAGCCGCGTCGTCACGAAACGCATCTTCCAGGGCATTCAGCCGGGCGCGGGCCGGTTTCGTTCGTGGCTTCTGACCAGTTTGCAAAACATGGTGAAGAACGAGTGGGAGAAAGGGCAGGCGGCTAAACGCGGTGGCGCACGACTGCATTTCTCGCTCGATTTCCAATCGGCCGAGGGCCGCTATGCCATCGAACCGGCCCACAATCTGACACCGGAAAAGCTTTACGATCGAAGTTGCGCGCTCCAATTGCTCGAAACCGTCGTGGATCAACACCGGGAAAAGTATCGGTGTGATGGCAAAGCCGATTGGTTCGAGGCGATGAAAAGTTTCCTCCCCGGCGAGCACAGCACACGTTCCCACGCCGAAGTCGCCGCGCGGATGGGCAAGAGTGAAGACGCCATGAAAATGGCCGTCAGCCGATTGCGCCAGGAATTCGGCCGGCTCCTGAAGGCGGAGGTCAAACGGATCGTCGACCGTCCCGGCGAAGCTGAGGACGAACTGCGTTGTCTGCTGAGCGCGCTTGGCGATTAAAGCGATTTCCTGTTACGTCGCGCTGGAATTTCTGTTGCAGTGGGCGCATTGGATGATCTAGCCGCCATGTCAACGCTCCGAGTTTGTTCCGAATGTGGTTCGGCGATCTCCGAATCGCCGCGCGATGGGCATTGCCCGCGGTGCCTGATCGGTCTGGCGCTGGGGTCGCCTGGGGAAACCAGGTCGGAAGGCCAGCCTCACGAGAGTGATCTTTCCCAACCCGCCGGCCGCGTCTTCGGCAATTACGAGTTGCTCGAAGAAATCGGCCGAGGCGGAATGGGAGTGGTCTTCAAGGCGCGTCAACGAACTTTGGACCGCGTCGTGGCGCTAAAACTCACCCTCGCCGGCTCGCAGTCCACGGCAGCCGGGATCAAACGATTCCACACGGAAGCCAGGGCGGCGGCCACTCTTCAGCATCCCAACGTCGTCGCCATCCACGAAGTCGGTGAGCATGAAGGCGTGCATTACTTTTCAATGGATTACATTGATGGGAGCAGCCTCGCCCAGGTGATTAGCCGCACGCCTTTGCCGGCTGGGCGCGCCGCGCGTTACGTGAAGATTATCGCCGAGGCCATTCACTACGCGCATCAGCGGGGCGTCCTGCATCGCGACCTCAAGCCGCACAACGTGATCATTGACGCCACGGACGAACCGCGCGTCACCGATTTTGGACTTGCGAGACAGTTTGAGGTGGACTCCGACCTCACGATCTCGGGCGCCGTGCTTGGCACGCCCAGCTATATGCCGCCCGAGCAAGCCGAGGGCAGGGGGAAGGAAATCGGTCCGGCCAGCGACGTCTATTCGCTCGGTGCGATTCTCTACGATGGCTTGACCGGACGCCCGCCATTCCGCGCGGACACGCCGCTCGATACACTGCGCCAGGTGATTGAATCGGCGCCGGCGCCGCCACGCCTGCTCAACCGCAAAGTGCCGCGCGACCTCGAAACGATCTGTCTCAAGTGCCTGGCCAAGGCGCCCGCGCAACGATACGGGTCCGCGCAGGAACTGGCGGATGATCTGGGCCGTTTTCTGAAGCATGAATCAATTCATGCCCGGCCCATCGGACAGTTGGGACGGCTCTGGCGTTGGTGGCGTCGGAATCCAGCCCAGGGCAGCTTGGTCGGGATGGTGGGATTCCTGTTCCTCTTGCTCGGTGTGGCCGCGGTGCTGTTTCGCCAGGATGTACTCGGTTTGACCGGCTTCGCCGCCGAAAAGACCGCCGGGATTGTTTCGGACGACCTGAAAGGGCTCAAATCTGTCGTCTCCGAGATGGCTGGTGATTCTCAACTGCTGCCTTTGCTCCAAACGGGCGAAACCAATGCCCTCAAACAATTCCTTCACATGCAGCACGAGCGCATCGCCGCCCAATCACTCCATCCGGACGGAGCGAAGTGGATGGGGGGTGAGCCGTTTGAAAGTTGGAGTCTGTTCAGCACGAATGGAATTCTGCTCGCGCGTTGGCCGGAACTGACCACCCCGCTCGGCACCACATATTTTGGCGATCGAAATCATTTTCTTGGCGCTGTGGAAAATGCCAGCGCATCCACCACTCCAGAGCCACACGTTTCCCTCGCCTACTGGAGTCGGACGGATGACAGGCAGGACAAGTTCGGGATCTGCGTCGCGATCAAAGATGGCAAAGGTGAACCGGGAAGCCTCCGCGCCGTGCTGATGGGGACGGTGGTGACGTCTTCCACGCGCACCCTGGGCGATGCTCCCCGGAACGCCTATGTCGTCCTGATTGGCCGGACGGACCGGCTGACGGATCCGATGGCGAAGCAGCAGCAGTACGTCGTGATGTCGCATCCCAGCTATCGGCGGGCCGACGAGGCCATCCGCATCGCCGAGCTTCCCTTTGATCCCGAGAGCCGAGGCCGCGGTTGGTATTTCGATCCGGTGCGCCTGACGAAACCGTCCTTTTCCGGGCCGTGGCTGGCTGGCTGGGCCCGCGTTGAAGGCAGTCATTTCTGGATCGTCGTCCAACGGCGCGACCATGTCGGTTACGCTCTCGTTACGGCGGCAGTCGCGGCAGTCCTTATGGGAATCATTCTTCTCGTGTGGAAGTGGGTTCTTCGGAGACGAATCGCGCGAAGGGAGCCTAGTTTGTGACGCCGTCGAGACGGAGGGGGCTTTACTGGGTGGCGGCGGTTGATCTTGCCTCTTTCTCAACCGCCCTGGTTTTGCCTGCAAAATTTTCTTGTTACCTTTGCCGGCGTTATCTGTTGCAGGGGGTGAAAAGCAAATCTATGAACAGTTCGATACCCAACAAAACCCTTGAAATTCGCGGGACGCGATTCAACTACGCCCAGGCTACCGGCAAAATCGCCCTTGCCGCAGCTTGCATCGGGCTTGGAATCTATCTCTGGCCCTTGCGGGGACACAGCTTTCGGCCGCAGTGGGATTCTCCCCTTTGGGTGAAGTGGAATTCGCCTGAGGCAAAGGCCACCCCCTGGCTCATCACGGGCATCACTTTGATCATCGCGGCGATCCTGCCTTACAAGGCGCATACATTCCTGGACCTTGGCAACTCCCAACTGGTCACGCTGAAGTATTATGGCTGGTTTCGCATTTTCAGTCGCCGCCGGCCGTTCACAGACTTCGGCTGCATCGCCGTGCGACATGTCTGCCATCCCGGGGGTGAAGGGCCGGACACTTTTACCGGCAGCGTTGGCTTGAAACCGACGGACGGAGGAGCGGTGTTTTGGCTCAAGGAATTCTCCACGACTCAGGATGAAATGCCCCGGGAAGCGTATGAATATGCGCGCCGGTTGAAGGACCTTTTGCCCCTGCCCATGACCGTTCTCGGACTGGAATTCTTGGATTTGGATAAGTCCAGGCGCGTCTTGCCCAACGGCGGAAACACGTCGGGCACGCAGGATCCAACGAACCCGAGCCACTCGACTGTGTCCGAAACGGATCTCGATTCATTCACGGATGGAAAACATCGCTAACCAAATCCACAACCCAACCTCGTCACGAACAACTGGCCACACCAGTCGTCACAAACAACTGGCCACACCCGTCACAAACAACTGGCCACATCAGTAATTGAGAAAGTCGCTGGCATTGAACCGCTTGCGGGCGGCGGGCTGTCTGGTGGAGGCGGAGCCTGAGATGGTGGGGCGAATGCTGCGTCTGAGCCGACAATTCCGCGGGCGTAGGGGGCGTAGGAGGCGCGAAGCATTGCGGAGTCGGCATCGGCGTCGGCTGGAAGCGTCAGGAATTGAACGGACCCGGCCAGCAGATTGGCAGCACCGCCCGCACCATTCAGGAGTACTGGCCATGTGTTGGTGGCCACATCACGGCCGAGCAACACCGGCAGCGGGACACCGAAGGGCGGATAACCTGCTTCCCGCCGCTGCACGATCGTCGGCGCCAGCCCGGTCGGATAAATACCGGGAAGCGCGCCGTGGTGCAGCCGGACATGCAGCCGCAACAGCGGCGTTTCTCCAGGGGCAACTGCCCGCCGTCGAGCGCCAGCCACCGCCATCCCCACGCCGGGGATGGCACGGGTGACCAGCGGCCAGACCCCCTCTCTCCCCGTTCCGCATCCCGCCAATGACGCCACCCGCAAAAAGCAAATTTCTTTCAGGAGGCAGGCAGGTCAGGAATTCCTTTCAGGAATGCCTGACCCCATCGTTCCAAAATAAGCTTGGCCAACAGTGACGATTGTGTCAGCTTCCTGCCCGTTCCCCGGGCCGTGCGCCTCACACGGATTGCAGGGATTTCAAAATTACACTCGCTGTTCTGCCATGAGAAGATTTCCTCTGGTCCTTACCGGGCTGTTGATCGCTGCGCTCTCCGTCTCCGCACAGGCAACCATTCTCCTCAACGAGATTCATCTCAGGACTCCGGCAACGACTGACACTCTTCCTGCGGACGACAGTTTCGAATTCGTGGAACTCAAGAGTACCACCGGCGGGGTGGAACCCTGCACCAATTTGTGGATTCTCGTCATCGAGAACGATGGCGGCGGAGTGGGGGAGATCGAACAAGCCTGGCCCCTCAGGAATGCCGATGGCTCATGGATGGCGACAGGGCCCAACGGGCTGCTGCTCCTTGGTGAGGATTACACCAAGCCGGCCAGCCCTTATCAGTTCATCAAGGCCCCGCAGACCACGATGGGTGATCCTCCGGGCATGGGCCCGGACAATCTCGACGATACCCGCGCTCTGAGTTTCCTGTTGGTCTCCGGCTATACCAATCCGGCTCCGCTGCTGGGAACGACCAAACCCGACATCGATATGGATAATGACGGAACGGGAGTCTTTGACTGGAATGATCCTACCCCTCCTGCATCCCGCTACTCCGCGCCTCTGTGGAGCAGCATCGTTGATTCCGTCGGCTTCAACGGGGACCAGGGAGTCGTCATCAAGGTCGCGTACGCCCTCGCCAATCTTTCCCGGTCGAATGTTTACAAGGGAGCTCAGCAGGCGGGTTCGTCCCTGAGTTTCTTTCCACATACCATGGCGCGCAGCGCCAACAACAACACACCGAACTCCCGAAACGCGTGGTATGGAGGGACGGTCATCGGGACGGAGGCGGATTCTGCGGCTTACGACACGAGTTTCTTCAACCTCATCCCGGGTGCCCTATGGAAGGGCCTCGTTACTCCCGGACGTCCGAATCTTTCCAGTGCTCCGGTGGCTCCCGTGTTCCGTATCAATGAGATCAATTTGAACCCACCCGGCACTCCGGGAAGATCCCCGGCCCCCCTCAACCCTTCGGTAGCTGCCGTCAATGACGGGAGATTCGAGTACATCGAACTCATCAACATCACAGCCAATCAGGCGGGCGGCACGGATTTTTCCGGCAGCCTCGCAAATTATTCGCTGCTGATGGTGGAGTCCGGGCGGATAGAAGGCGGCCTCGGAAAAATCGTGGAGGCGTGGAAACTCGGCAACTTCGCCACCGGGAGTAACGGCCTGCTGGTTCTTGGCGATAATTATCCTGACGGATTTTCGCCGTTCGACGGCATGTTCGATCCAGCCACACAAACGGCGGATCCGGACCCGACTGTTGATGCGGGATTCGATCCGGCAAGGTATATACACAGCAAGTTCGATGCGGGCGACATCCTGAATAACGGAGTCACATTCTTTCTGGTTCAGAACTTTACGGGTCGTGTAAATGACGATCTTGATTCCAACGACGACGGCATTCTGAATACCGTTCTGCCATTCACGTTGGTGGACAGCTCTAGCGTGCCAGAGGTCGACGGGGCTAACGCCCTTGTTGCCAATCACGGAGGATACTCGCCAGCGAAGCCGCCTTCCTTGATGTGCTCGACGAGACAGTTGCCACCGGCAAGACGGCGTCGGAAAACCTGCTGGGGCTCTACGAGACAAGCTGGAACCGCGACATCACCCGGGTGTTC
>JANNVM010000870.1:0-3628 GCA_031414455.1 Verrucomicrobiota bacterium | reverse complement strand
TCGCCACCGCGCCGGGCATCAAAGGCGGAAAAATACAACTTGCCGCCGAACTCCTTCAGTTCTGTGGGAACGGAATCATTCCCGATGAAGTTGCCGAAGCCGATGTCCTTCACCGTATCATTGATGTTGGAAACCAGGGTGATGCCGATGCCGTCATATTTCCAAAGTTCCCGCCCGGTGTTGGTCGTGTATGCGCTGAGGAACAAAGCGCTGCCGAACACGGTTAGATTGGAGGGAAACGAACCGTTAATGCCGGGGTTGAGGTCTGCCACTCGTCGCACGGCAGGCTGGCTCTTTACGGTGGCTGCGGACATGCAGGCCACCGCGAGGGCAAGCACGGTCCAAAGAAATGACCGGAAGCGCCAGTGGTCGTTGGAATGCAGGAGGGTGTTGTTACGCCTTTTCATGGAGTGATCAGGTTTTTGAAATGACGACAGGCAAGGCTGCTTCGCCCACATCGTCTTGGGCGGAGGTATCGCCCCATTGGGCGCGATACATCTGGGCGTAGTGCGTGCCCTGGCGGAGCAATTCGTCATGGCTGCCCTGCTCCACGATGTGTCCCTTGTCCAATACCACGATCACGTTGGCGTGGCGCACGGTGGACAGGCGGTGCGCGATGATGAAGGTGGTGCGTCCGCGCATGAGCTCACGCAGGCAGTCCAGCAGCGCCCGCTCCGTGTGAGTATCGAGCGCCGAGGTTGGTTCATCGAGGATCAGAATCGGTGCGTCCTTCAGGAAGGCGCGCGCGATGGAGAGCCGCTGGCGCTGGCCTCCGGAAAGGTTGACGCCGCGCTCGCCGAGCATCGTGTCATAGCCCTGCGGCAGCGCACGGATGAATTCATCGGCCTGCGCCCGGCGGGCGGCATCCTGAATTTGCTCAAGGGTGGCCCCCGGTCGTCCATAGGCAATGTTATCGCCGATGGTCGCCGAGAACAGGATCGGGTCTTGCAGGACGATGCTCACCTGTCGGCGCAGCCACGCCAGCGGCAGATCACGCAGATCGCGGCCGTCGAGAAGAATGGCCCCACCCGTGGGATCATAGAACCGCAGGAGCAGGCTCGCCATCGTGGTCTTGCCGGCACCTGTGCGGCCGACGAGGGCAACGACATGTCCTGGCTCGATCTTCAGATCCACACCGCTCAGCACCGGCTGGTTCGCCTGGTAATGAAAGGCGACGTCGCGGAATTCGACCGCTCCATGCACCGACGGCGGCACTGTCGCGCCGGGCCGATCCTGAATGTCAGGCACGGCATCAATGATTTCAAAGACGCGTCGAAGTTGGGCGCTGGCCGATTGCACCACGCTCGCGCTATGGCTGAACGTGTTCATCGGCTGGTACAACATGCCGAGATAGGCGAGGAACACGAGAATGTCACCGAGGGAAAGCCGCCCCTGCATCACCTGATGGCCAGCCACCCACACGACCGCCGCAGTGCCAATCGACACGGTGAGCCCGGCGCACGCCGAGTAGATCAATTGAGTGCGGGTCATCGTCTGATTGGCCTGCAGCCCGCGCTCGGAATCCAACTGGAAACGGCGGCTGGTTTCGGGTTCGAGAGTAAACGCCTGGATGGCCCGGATGGACGAGAGCGATTCCTGGACGGTCGAGACCAGCGCGCTCTCCTTCTCGTGGTAATGGCGGGATTGTTCGTCAATCCGTTTCGCGAATCCGCGGATGATCAAGAAGAACAGCGGCGTGACCGCCATGGTTACGAGCGTGAGCAGCGCATTGATTTGCAGCATCACAATCACGGTGCCCACCAGCACCAGCACGCCGGTGGCCGATGGCACCAGTGCGCCGTTCAGCAGCGTCTGGGCGGCGTGGGCGTCGTAGGCCACGCGATAGAGCGAATCGCCGACCTTCGTGCGGTCATGGTACGCCAGCGACAACCGATGCAGATGATCGCAGGCATGGCAGCGGAGTTGTTGGACAATGCGTGCCCCGGCGCGGACCAGGAAGAAGTGCCCCATCGTAATGCCGAGGCGATACACGACGGCCAGCGTGAGGATGGAAACGCACACGGCCATGATGCCGCCGGGGATGTCGCGCGTGGCAAACACCGGCCAGATCGAACTCAGCCAGCCCGGCGCGGTCTGCTGGCCGAACACATAATCGACCAGCCACTTGATCGGCCATGGCTGGAGAAGATCCACCGCAGCGGAGAAAACCAGAATCGTGCCGCCCGTGAGCGTTTCCTTCCGGGCGGGCCGCCAGTATGAAATGAGTCGGCGCAACATCGTTAGTAATAGACCTTCGCTTTCGGCATGCCGATGGGCCAGCCGCACTCCATCGCCATTTGGGAAATGGCCTGGGTCATCGTTTTTCTCGCCCGCACGTAACGATGCAATACAACCACGATGGGCAGAGCCAGCGGTGCGAGATAAAGGGCCTGGGTCATGGCGACCAGCACGGCCATCAACCCGCCCACGACAATTGGCGCCTGCCATTTCATTTTCACAGTCACCCGGTAGCGAACCTGGTGCAGTGCGCGCTGCAAGTCCTCCTCGTACACCGAGCATAGTTTCAAAGTGTAAGGTCCCGGCCCGAGCACTTCGATGTCCGCATCATCCCATTCGCTGCAAGGTTGAGCGACCCAGCCGCATGATTTCATGTGAGCCAGCAGACGGCGCAACCACACCTCGCGTTTCTCCAAATCGCCTTCCAGCAAATCGGAGTCCGGGAAATCCATCGCGCTCTTCCGCAATGCCCACCGGCCTTGAATCCGGCCCACCGAGCGCGCCAGCGGCTGCAAGATGTGCAACAGGCTCACCATCGCCAGACCACGCCAGCGGTCGCGGCCTTCCCAGTGCTTCACACGCACCGCGCGCCAGCCAGCCAGCAGCGACGCGCCCATCGACATCAACATCATCAGTCCCGCGAGGTTCACGAGTCCGAGTCCCACCCACGAAGGGCCCGCCCACCACGCCAGCAAACCCGACAGGAGCGAACAGCCGGTCAAGACCACCCATTCCGCGGTCGAGAAAATCTGAAACCACCAGGTCAGGAACGGCTGATACAACGATTGAAACTGCGCGCCACAGAAATAGCCGCGGTAGACGCGCGGGCGGAAGACAAACGGCAGGCCCTGCTGCCGGAGATGCGAATGAACGCTGTCGTACACCCCTCCTTCCCAAACTGGGTAGCCGAAGAAATTGAACCGCCCCGGATAACGGCGCTGCAAGTGCGCTTCCGCGTAACCGTAACCTTTTTGCTGGCGCAGATAGCCGCGCACCGTCGGGCGGCGGTGATGCCACACCACCGCGCTCGGGTGATAGACAATTTTCCGGTCGGCCACGAGCAGGCGCCAGCACAGGTCCACGTCGTCGCCGGCGGCGCGATGCTGCGCGTCGAAGCGGCCGACGGCATCGAAGGCTTCCTTGCGGAACGCCATGTTGCAGCCCGGGATGTGTTCCGCGCGTTCGTTGTCCACCAGCACGCATGTTGGATTGCCGGGGGCTTGATCCACGCATTGCGCCGTGAAGCCGTCCTGCGGCGGTGACAGATTAGGCCCGCCGACGGCAGCCGCGTTGTTTTCCTCCAGCGCGTTGACCATGTAATACAGCCAGTCCGGATCGGCGTAGGCATCGCTGTCAATGAAAGCCACAATGTCGCCGCGCGCGGCTTCGA
>JANNVM010000869.1:0-15342 GCA_031414455.1 Verrucomicrobiota bacterium | reverse complement strand
GGCTTGCCTTCTCCACCAGGATCCGCGCGCGTGGCAGGCTGGAAGCACTGCGCAACGGCAGGCCAGAGGCCTGCGCTACGGATTCAGGCGTAAGCCCTGCGGGTCGCGGCGCTCGCCGGGGGGCGGCGGCTTCCATGTGGGGAGGGCGCGGCCGTCCAGCCAAGCTTCGAGCAAATGCTCATCGTCGGTGATGGCTCCGACAATGCGATATTTCGACGACGCCAGCGTGCGGGAGTCGAGAGCGCGCTCTTTGATGACCTCACCCACCTCCGCCACCGTGCTGTGGAGAAACCACACCTCCGCGCCGTCGTGCCAGAGCAGGCCGACATGTTTATCGAGCCCCACGACGCTAAGGCCCGGGCCGAGACCGCGCACCAGCGTGACAAAATCCGCAATGCTCAAGCCGTGGCCTTTATACAAATGCGGTGCGCCCGTGAGCGTGCGGATAATATTCTCCGACGCCTGCTGCGCCATGCGCACCCGTTCCACGCCGAGTCCGGCGTGTTTCATCATCGTGGAGACAAAATAGCCACAGGCCACGCGCCCCTCACCGGGCGTCTCCGTGATGCCGTTGAAATCCCAGCGCGTGCCATACCAGAACGGCGAGAGAACCCCGGCCACAGAATCCGTGAGGGCCGCTGCGGCTTCTTTGAGAATGGCAGGCCGCTCCGCCGGCCTGGCGCGTTTCCATCGCGCCGCCAGCGCCGCTCTGCGCCCCTCACAAACCGTCCGCGCTTTGTCGTAACTGCCCCACTCGGCCAGCGCTTTCTCCCGGTCCGCCAGTCCCGGCGCACGCACCCGGTCGGCTTTGCGGGACGTAACACCGCCCCGCCAGCCGCGCGATTCCCACGCCAGCCAGCCTGCCGCCGCTACTGCGCCAATGCACAGGAACACAAGAAGCAGCCGGGAGCGAAACATGGCAGCCTATTACGTCAGGGTGTGCAGTCTCATTTCAGCGGAGAGAAACCGCACCTCACTTCCAAACCCCGTAGTTATCCTGACGAAAGAAGCTGATGAACTTCTCGATGTCCACTTTGCGGTTGGGCGGGCTCGGGTGGCTGCTGAGCCATTCCGGTCCGCGGGGAGTTCCTTTGGAGGCTTCGGCCAGCACGTCCATGACTTGCAGCAGCGCCTCGGGTTTGTAGCCGGCCACAATCAACAACTGCACCCCGATGCGGTCCGACTCTGTTTCGTCGGCACGTCCGTAGCTGGTCTGAAGGAACTGCCCGAGGAACTGCCCCACAACCTGGCCGCCGCGCGGGTCACTGGAAGTCACCACAGAGGCGGCCTGGGCGTAACTTTGCAGCAGCGAATTCTTGGCCATCTGCTGATTGGAATGCCGCGCCAGCACATGCCCGATTTCGTGACCGATCACGCCGGCGACGGCATCGTCCGTCGGCAACCGGCGGAGCAGTGCCTGGGTGATAAAGACTTGGCCGCCAGGCAAAGCGAAGGCATTAATGGTTTGGTTGTCCCGGAGGATGTGGAAATGAAAAGGATAGTCAAAGTCGTCAATGTTGCGGCGTTTGAAGATGTCCTCTTTCGCGGTCAGCAGGCGGCTGCCTATAAGATTGATGCGCCGTTCCTGCACCGGATCACCGAGTTCTCCCCCGAACTGCCGGGCCATCTCCGGCACGGACTGCAATCCGAGAGCCACCTCCTGTTCCGGCGTCAGGGCCGACATCACGCGCTGGTTCCGCCCGGTGACCGGATTGGTGACGCTCTCGGTTTTGGCGTAATAGCTCACCAGGCCGATGACGACGACGGCCAGGGCACCGAGGATTCGCGGATTTCGAAAAAGCAGACGAAGTAGTCCGCCAGCGATGCCGCTTCCTGGAGCCCGTCGCCGTTGATTGGGGTCGTATTCCGGTTGGTCATAACTCATGGCGGTGCAGGGTGAAGTTCGCCCTCCAGTGGACTCAGCGCAGGGCGGTGTCGCAACACCAGAGTTCCGCCCCGATTTCCTCCTGCGCCGCGCTGATGACCGCCGCGGCATTCGCCGCCGGCTCCAGGATGGCGAATATCGTGGAGCCCGAGCCTGACATGAGCGCCGCGGTCACGCCCTCGCAGGCCAGCAGACGCGCCTTCAGTGTGCCGAGCACCGGATATTTCTCAAATGCCGGTCGCTCCAGATCATTCAACAGTTCGCCGGCAGCGGTTTGCTGTGCCGCATACGGCAGCCCGGGCACCTCACGCGAATCCTTCCATCGCCGATAGGCCTCCGGCGTAGCCACGCCGAACGGCGGTTTCACCAGCAGCACGCGGGGACGCCAGGAAAAACCCGGAACCGGAGTCACCGTCTCGCCGCGGCCCGTGCAGTCGCACACGCAGCCGTGGAGGAAGAAAGGAACGTCCGATCCGGTCGCCGCGGCAGCCTCCGCCAGCGTTTGCGCCGGCAATTGCAGCGCCAGCAGTTCATTCATCCCGCGCAGCACCGCCGCCGCATCGCTGCTCCCGCCGCCCAGTCCCGCTCCGTGAGGGATGCGTTTCTCCAGATGAATGCGCACCGCCGGCAGCGCACCGGTATGTTTCTCCAATGCCCGCACCGCCTTCACGACGAGATTGGTTTCGTCGCCCGGAACTGAGGCATCATCGCAGGTGAATTCAATCGTCTCCGGCGGCGCTCCTGCCACTAACTCAATAGTGAGCCGGTCCGCCAGCGCCAGCGGAGCCATGCGTGTCGTGATCTCATGGAATCCATCCTCGCGCCGCCGCAGCACGCGGAGCGAGAGGTTGATTTTGGCGGGAGCGTCGAGAGTGAGCATCGGGGAGAGTGATCAGTAATCAGTAATCAGTAATCAGTAATCAGTAATCAGTAATCAGTAATCGGTGGTCGGTAATCAGCGCCTGCCGCAAAAAGTTCAATGTTGGAAGTTTTAGGTTTGATCCACCGTTCCCGCTTCCGCCTCATCTGCGGACGAGCTTTCCCGCTTTTCATCCTTCAGCCTTCATCCTTTAGCCTTGCCTCATGATCCGTTTCCTCCTCCCCGCACTTCTTTGCACCGTCGCCGCTGTTGCGCAAGAGCCCGCCATTCAAACAACCCGCCAGTCCGCGGTGACCCTGCCGCTGCCGAAGAGCGACAACGCGTTCCACTTTCTCGTCTTCGGTGACCGCACCGGAGGACCGCAGTCAGGACTGGAGGTGCTCGCGCAGGCAGTGAAGGACACGAACCTTCTCGATCCCGATCTCGTGATGACCGTCGGCGACCTCATCAACGGCTACTCCAACACCACCGACTGGCTCGCGATGACAAAGGATTACCGCGACATCATGCAGGGGCTGAAGATGCCTTGGTTCCCGGTCGCGGGAAATCACGACATCTACTGGCGCGGGCCGGGCAAGCCGGCGGGCGAGCACGAGGCTGAATTCGAGAAAAACTTTGGCCCGCTCTGGTACTGGTTCGAGCACAAGAAGTCGGCGTTCATCGTGCTCTTCTCCGATGAAGGAGACGGCACGGACGCCGCGCGCGATTTCACCAGCCCGTCGCAGCAGCGCCTCGGCGAGGCGCAGAAAAAGTGGCTCACCGAAACCCTGCAAAAAACGAAGGCGCTGCAAAACACGTTCGTCTTTCTCCATCACCCGCGCTGGGTGCAAACCACCTATCCCGGTGCGCAGTGGAACGAAGTCCATGAGTTGCTCAAAACCTCCGGCAACGTGCGCGCCGTCTTCGCGGGGCACGTCCACCGCATGAGGTATGACGGGAAACGTGATGGCATCGAATACATCACGCTGGCGACCACTGGCGGCTCCATGCCTGGTCACTATCCGGAGGCCGGCTACATGCATCACATGAACCTCGTGAGCGTGCGCCCGGAAGGCATTAAGGTCACTGCCATTCCCGTCGGTGGGGTGTTTGATCCTGCCAGCTATACTCCGGAACTCATCGCCGAAGTCGAAGGCCTGCGCGGCCTGCCGCTGGGACTGACCAATGCACCGATCGCACTCGATGCCCGCGGCCGCGGCGCTGGTCTCGTGGAATTCAAGATCACGAATCCTGCCAAAGGCGATCTCGATATCACCATTCTGCCGTCGCAGGCGCCAGGGGAATGGATCAGCACGGCGGAGGAAGTGCATCTTCAGTTCAAGAGCGGCGAGACGAAGCAGGGGTCGTTTTCTCTGATCCGCGTCAAAGACGGATTCGGCGGCGTATTTTCGGTGCCGTCCGTGGAGTTCCGCGTCGAGTTGTTGCGCGACAATGGCCGCATTCCGCTGCCGCCAAGGAAAGTTGATCTGCCCGTCACCCTTCAATCGCTGCCCGCCGATTTCTTCAAAGCCGCGGAGCAGAAAGTCCTCCGCCTCGACGGCAACTCAGCGCTCCGCGTGGAAATGGGCAATGCCCGGCTGCCCGATGGCCCGTTCACCATCGAAGCCCGCGTCCTGCCGGCGAATGACAAAGTCAGCGGCGACATCATTTCCAAAGCCGAGCAGTCGGAGTTCGCACTCAATCTGTCGAACGGTGTCCCCGGATTCCACGCCTTCATTGATGGCCGCTACACGAGCACCATCGCTGCGGATGCACTGCCGCCTGGCCAGTGGGCTCATGTCGCCGGCGTCTTCGACGGCAAAACCCTGACACTTTACGTCAACGGCAAGCCCGCGGCCAGCACGCCCGCCGCCGGCAAGCGCGGCGTGAATCCACTGCCCCTCTTCGTTGGCGCCAACCCGGACGCGCGCTCTGCACCCACGCAGTTCTACACCGGCGCGATGGACGAGGTGCGCATCTCCTCCGCGGCGCGCTACACGGCCGAATTCACCCCCGCCGCCATTCACTCACGCGACGACATTACGATCTATCTCTTCCACTGCGACGAGACACTCGGGCCGTTCCTCCCCAGCGATTCCGCCGGGAGCAGCTACGGAACCTTCACTGGAAAACCGGAACTCGTCACACCCTGACATGAGCGTTCTGCCCGGCATAGACCTCGTGGAAACCGCGCGTATCGCCCGCGCCATCGAACGACAGGGCGAGGCGTTTCTGAAACGTGTCTTTACCGGCGCGGAGCGCGCCTACTGCGAATCCCAGGCCAAGTCCGCCGGCTCCTACGCCGCGCGCTGGGCCGCCAAGGAAGCGGTCGCCAAGGCCCTCGGCTGCGGCATCGGGGCCGACGCCTCGCTCGTGGAAATCGAGGTCATCCGCGAAGTGTCAGGCCAGCCGGTGATCAAGCTCCACGGCACCACCGCCGCCAGCGCCGCACGGATGGGCGTCACCGAGGTCCGCGTCAGCCTGACACATACCGAACACTACGCCGCGGCATTTGCCGTGCTCACGACATCTACTCCCTGACAACTAATCCTGCTTTGTGCCGTTGGACGCAGCCACTGGGAGTGGCGGGTTGCAGCCGCAATTTATCACCATGCCGAAGGCCACTTTTCCGATCAGGACAGGAAGTGCGCCTGCGGCGGAGGCAAAAATGGCGGCTTTAACCCGCCACTCCCAGTAAGTCACAAAGTAGAACTATCCGGTTTCCGGCATAAACGTGGGAAACGTCACGCCGTTCATCGGCGGCGCATCGCCGAGCACGGAGGAGAGGTGCATTTCCACATTCCGCGCGCCCCAGGCATAACATTTCCGAACGAGCACGGCGCACTGCACGGGCACGAGCCACAGAATGCTGCGGCCGCGGAATCGGGTATCGAGCATGGCGTGGAGCAGCGCGATGGCCGCGGTCTCATCTTCTGAGACTCCGGGGCCGATCATCTGCGAATTGGCGTGATCCACCGCCGCGAGAAATCCGGCCACAGTGCCGTCCGCCCGCTCTGCGACGAGCAGGTGCCAGCAGTGCTGTGTGTTTTCGACAAAGTGACGGAAGTCCTTCTCCCGGCGGATGCCGTTAAGGCGGAGTTCCAGGTCCGCGAGTCGCGGCGCATCGGCGACCGTCGCCGCCCGCACCGTCAGGCCATTCAGAGACAGCGGCGGCAAGCCGTCCGCGGGCACACTGAGTTT
Organism: Verrucomicrobiota bacterium; assembly: GCA_031414455.1. GTDB lineage: Bacteria > Verrucomicrobiota > Verrucomicrobiia > Verrucomicrobiales > V1-33 > V1-33. The sequence continues at coordinate 9,397 of JANNVM010000869.1, read as the reverse complement.
CAAATCCTGAAACGTCATCCGCGGCACGAATCCCAGCCGCGTATAGAGCGAGAAGGAATCGAGGTTCATCGCGCTGCTCACCAAACGCACTGGCTTCCCATCCGCCTGCGCGAGCGCAATGGTGTGCTGCATCAACTGCTTCGCCACCCCGCGACCGCCGAAGTCAGGATGTGAATTCACGATCCCGATCGCCCAGTGCGTCTCCCTCGGATGGTAGAAGACAGATCCCATGAGCCGTCCTGACGTTTCATCCTCTGCTACCACACAGCAGCCGGGGTCGAGAGCTTCATAGAGTTCAGGTATGACGCGCAGCGGCGAGGGATCGGGACCGAAGCGCTCGACATTCAAATGCGTCCGGTACCACACGCTGAGCGACGCGTGGATGAGAGCGGCCAGCGAGTCCCAGTCGGCGGTTACCAGTGAGCGAATGCGCATGGAGGACTGTGGGTGCCCGGTGCCCGGTGCTCAGATCAGCATCAGCGCAGGGTTTTCGAGCAGTTTCTTAAGCGCCGCGAGATAGGTCGCACCAACCGCGCCGTCCACCACGCGATGGTCACAGCTCATGCCGATCCACATGCGGTCGCCGGCCACGATTTCACCCGCGGCATTCACGACGGGCACCTTCTTCGATGTGCCGATGGAAACGATCGCCGCCTGAGGTGGATTGATGATGGCGTCGAAGTTGTCGATGCCGTACGCGCCGAGATTCGAGACAGTGATCGTGCCGCCGGCGAATTCGTCGGGCGTGAGTTTTTTGCTGCGCGCGCGGGTCGCGAGATCCTTCACGGCGTTGCTGATTTCCAGAAGCGACTTGGTGTGCGCGCTGCGAATGACCGGGGTGACGAGACCGTCGTCCACGGCGATGGCGACCGACAGATTCACAGCGGCGAACTGCACGATGCTGTCACCGTCGAACGAAGCGTTTACCGCCGGCACTTCAGCCGCCGCATTGGCGACCGCCTTGAGGATGAAGTCGGTGACGGTAAATTTGTTGCCGCCCGTCTTCTCGGCGGCGGCGTTCACTTCCTTGCGCAGGGCGAGGATCGGCGCGGCATCCACCTCAATATTCAGATAGAAATGCGGGATCTGCGTTTTGCTGGCGAGGAGGCGCTCGGCGATGATCGTCCTCATGCCGCTGAGCGGCACACGTTTGTCGTCCGGGCCGGCGACGGGACGAATGGTCTGCACGGGCTTACCAGCCGCAGGGGCCTGACCGGCGGCAACTACGTCCGCTTTTACAATCCGCCCGCCAGGTCCGGTGCCGGTAACACCGCGCAGGTCAATGTCTCGGTCTGCGGCGATTTTCTTCGCGAGAGGCGAAGCCTTGATGCGGCCGCCGCCGCTGGCTGCTGCTGTGCGACCGCCGGAAGCGCGGGCCGCCGACGGGCCTTTCGGAGCCGCGGGACCGGCCGAAGCGGTGCTCACCGTCATCGCCGGGGCATCGGGCGGCGTCTCACCTGGCTCCACCAGCACCGCGATGGCTGCTCCGATGGCTGCCTTGCCGCCGCCCTGCACATAAATCCGGCCGAGAATGCCGCCGTCATCCGCGGGCATTTCCATCGTGGCCTTGTCCGTCTCGACCTCCGCGAGCACATCGCCCGCCTTGATAACGTCGCCTTCCTTCTTTAACCAGCGCACGAGTGTCCCTTCGGTCATCGTGTCGCTCAGCTTGGGCATTTCAATTATTACGGCCATAGGGGGCGCATTGATGCCGCCAGGGTCCGGCGGGGCAAACGGAAATTCCCGGGACCGCGGCTTTTCAAGGCGCTCGCCAGGATGAGGAACTCGAATGGAGAGGCGGCTTAAAAAGCCGCGGTCCCGGGCCTCACGGCTTTGGCAGTGAGTAAATGACGACGTTCTTCGTGCTGCGCCCGGCGGCGATGATTTCCAGGCGTCCGTCGCCGTCGAGGTCGGCGAGTTTCAAATCCTCGCAGGCCATCGTGTTCGGCTCACAGACCCAGTCGCTTTTCCATGCGCCGGCTTCTTCGTGGTAAATTTTGATGCCAAACTGTTTCGCGGCATTCGGCTCGCGCCAGCCGGCGATGATTTGCTCGCGTTCCAGGCCGAGGACGTTGCCACAGGCGAGCGCGTGGCCCTGATTGAACGTAGTGTCGAGCACGGACCGCCGCCATGTCCGGGACGTTTCATCGCGGCTGAAAAGGGTGAGATTGGGCCCGTGGAACGGCTCAATGCAGCAAACGGTGTTGCGGGCCTTCCCGGTATTGGGACCGAAGCGCACTTCCCCGGCACCGCCGAATGCCGGACCGGGACCGGATTCTGTCACGCTGAGATCTGACGACTCCGCGAGACCCGCCGAAGTGACAGAAAGCAGCATCTCCTTACTCCCGATAATCAATTCATCATGCCCGCCGGCGGCACGCACGTCGAAGTTGTGGGTCACATGCATCCTGTCGTTGATCACCGTCTGTTTCCATGCGGCGGCATCCCCGCGAATTTTCGGAAAGCCATACGCGATAACCTTCACACCATTCGGCCCTGCGCCGTTCACGTTGCCACGGCCGTGCAGCGGCAGGACCACGAGCGCATACTGCTTTTCTCCGGTCTGAACCCAATGCATGCGATGCACTGTCGGCTCATGCGGCAGTTTCACCGGCTTCCATTCACCGTCCGGCTTGTCAGGACGCTGGAGGAAAAACACTGCGCCGCTTTCGGCCTCGTTAGTAGTTTCACCTGGATTCCATTGCGCGCCGACGGCGATTTCCACTTTGCCGTCACCATCCACGTCGCATGCGGCGATGCAGACATTGTCCCGCAGCGTGAGATTCTTCGCGATGACCGACTTCTCCCAGCCTGGATTCTTGTACCAAACGATCTCCTTCGCGTCGGCGAGCAGGATATCGGGCTTCCCGTCACCATCCACATCGCCGATGGCGAGACCGTAGCCGATGCTTATCTTGTCATCCACTGTTTTGGCCGTGAAGGCCTGGCCGGCAGCAACGGAGGAAATCGTTAGAGCGAGAAGAGGGAGGGCAGTTTTCATACCCCACTGAGAGTGGTGATTGCGCGAATGGCAATGCCGCGGTGATCCCGATCCTGCGTAGCAGGCACCCTCTTTTTGATCGCGGAAAACCAGCGTTGCGGGGCACTTCTCACCTCCTGGATTTGACCTGAAGTGTCAGGACTCCGTTCCGGACTCCCGCAACTGCCCGGTGCTCAAGAGTCCCGTCTGATCCGATACCAACGACCCGCGGAGTGCAGTCGGGCGATGTTTTCCGGATTTTAATTCGAATTTACATGCCGGATGGAGTATATTATCAGGAAACCATGAGCAGTTCGACCTCTCCTCATCTCCGACCGGTTGTCATATCCGCCGCAAGCCAGCATCAATTTGAAGGCCTCGGTGACGCACCAGCCACCGGAAGACTGAGCCGTCGCGAACATATCTCATTTAAATTGCCCAAAGTTGAACAGACGCCCTCGGCGGCGAAAGCGTTCTCCGGCATGCTGACCGCAGGGGCCATCAATAGGGCCGACATTCACCGGGCGGAGGTAACCGCGCCGGAGTGGCCCTCCAGCGCCTCCCGATTCGCCGGTTGCTTTGCCTCCTGCAACATATGGACGCGCCACCATTTCCTCGACCACCAGACACCTTACCAAAAACATAAAACCCTCTACCGACCAGCATCATGAATCTTCGTAGAATTTGGCCATCCTTCCGGGGAGAATTACCGCAGCAGGAAGACCTGCGACTGAAACTGCTTCATTTCAGAACCGAAGACACCGCTTCGCCGGAAACGGGCCTGTCGAAGGTAATTCCAGGCCACTTCAACAGCCGGCGGCAGCCGGTAATCATCTGTGGCACTCACGGCGGCGGCACTTCCTTTTTGACAAAAATGCTCCGCTATTGCGGTTTATTTGTCGGGCATGATGTCGAGCCCTTTAAGGCAAGGAAATTCCATGAATCCGAAAGCTTCAGGGCCATCAACATCCTCCTTTTCGAGGAACTCGGCGGAGACAAACACGGAATGAATGATCAATTCATTCGCGACTACATTTCAAACTTCAACAACGGGGAACTGCGCACGCGAATGGAAGCGGGCATCGAAAGCAAATTGATGGAGGCCAAAGAGAGGTTTTCGGCGGGAGACAGCACGGTGTTCGAGCGACCGTGGGGATGGAAGGATCCGCGCAACTCCGTCAACCTGCACTTTTGGCTGCGGCACTTTCCGGAGGCAAAAATCCTGATGGTCAAAAAAGAGGAACGAACCAAGCGCTCCAGGTCTGTGTCCGGTAAATGGTTTCGCGAGTCCACGGACTTTCAAAGAGAGTTCTATTACAATCCCAGACCTGTCCTTGATCTCGCCCGCCTTGCCGCGAACAGAATCCTGACAATTCAACTCGAGGACATCACCTCACGGCAGGAAACCTTCGACATCGCGACCGGGTTTTGCGGCCTTGACCGGCACCCGCTCAGCGGGGTTTTGAAGGCCTGCCGCTACGAAGAGTAGCTGGAGCGGCGGGCGCGCGGGCCAAGCCCGTGTCTTCGCGAATCAAGGGGTCGGCAGTGTCCGGCAGGGCCGCGAAAACAAGGAACCCGGAGAATCCCTGTAACTTCGCCCCGTCTCTCCACGCCTGCCTTAAAAAACCAGGTGCCGTCCCGTGCGGGCCGGATACCGTCCGGCGCTTTCCGATCCAGTCCATGAATACACCAGCCCAGATTATCACAGCGCTCGCCCTGGCGGGTGCCGCGGCATTTTTGCCGTTGAGCGACCGGTTTCATGAAGCGGGTCTGCTGGAGGAAGCGGCGCAGAAGAAAGCAGTCGCGGTGGAAAAGTCGGGAGCCGCCACGGTCGCGGCGGAAAAGCAGGCGGCGGACGCCATTGCCAAAGCAGGGGGGATGGAACGCATCCCCGCAGGAGTTTCACCGGCGGATGCGGGCCGGACGATTCAGGAGTTGTCCGCGCTCGACGGCAAAATGCTCTCGTCCCGGAAGATGCTCGAACTGATGGAAAAGATCATGGTGCTGCCGCCCTCTCATATGGAGGAGGCCCGCAGTGTGCTGCAGGAAATAAAGAACCCCATCCTCGGCGGCTTTCTCTATTCCGCGCTGTTCTCCCGCTGGGGTGAACTCGATCCGGAAGAGGCGAGGACCGCGCTGGCAGCGAACACCGGTGGCAATCCCATTCTTAAATTCGCCGGAGCCGCATCGCTCGCCGGCGGCTGGATGGAGAAAAATCCTGACAGCTTCATCGAGTGGGTCACCAAAGACACTGAAGGCCTCACCCCGCAGGAAAAGCAGAAGCAAAAGGAACTGCGCGACGCCATGCTGGGCGGCGTGCTCTCAGGCATGGCGGACATTGACAGCGCCACCGCGGAGAAACTCATCGCGGCCTCGCCCAAAGAACGCCGGCCATCGCTTATCATGGACATGGCATCACGGGATCCCGATGCCGATCCCCGCGATGCCATCAGCCGCGCCCTCGCGGAAGCCGGAGACAACGACGGCTCGCGCAGCAGCGTCCTGTGGCGCGCCGGACGCCTGCTTGCCGACCGCGATCCGAAGGAGGCGATTAAGTTCGCGGAGGAGCAGCAGCCCAAAGAGCGGAGTCAGGTTTATCAGCAGGCCATGGATTCGTGGCTGGAAAAGGACAAACCGGAGGCGATGAAGTGGCTCAAAAGCCAGCCGGAGGAGGTGCAGGCCGATGCCGTGCGCGGGATGCGGGGGGAAGTGAGCGGCATGGAATACGATGAGATCGTAAAGCTGACCGGCGAAGTCAGCACCAAAGCCAGTCAGGAAGTCTGGACCATGGCGGTGGACTCCAAAGCCTCGAAAGATCCCGGGGAGGCCCTCCAGTATCTGCCGCATGTCAGCGACACCCAGCGTCCGAACAGCTACAATGAAATCGCCCAGGAATGGACGAAGAAGGATCCCACCGCCGCATCCGAGTGGATAGACGGCCTTGCCGTGGGCAAAGAGAAAGACCACGCCATCCAGGGTATGGTCCGTGAACTCCGCAGCAAAGAGCCGGACAGCAGCACCATCTGGGCCTCCACCATCAGCGACGAAGGCATGCGCGACCGCCTTGTTACCGAAAATGCCAAAACCTGGCTCAAACGCGACGAAGCAACGGCGACCGAATGGATCAACGCCACGGACTCTATCAGCGACGATGTCCGCACAAAACTCCTTGAAGGAAAATAGATTCCCACTTGTTATGAAAAAATGGCTTCCTTTTATCATCACGTTCGTTTTCGCCGCGGGAGGCGCGGCGGCGGTGTATTTTCTGAAAGGCTCGGAGATTGAGCGCCTCACTGATGCGGCGAAGCCGTCGGCAATCGGGCGTGCCTCCGGCGACTCACCCCTGACGGGACGCAAGGCCGCAAAGTCCGGCGCAAAACCGGAGGAGGCCAAACTGAACGCTTCGCTTCGTCCCACACGAAACGGCATTCGCAGCCTCTTCGAACGGGCCGGCCGCATCATGGACATGGATAAGGATGAACTCGAAAAGCTCCTCACCGAGCTGGAAAAGTCGGGCGGCATCCGCTCTCCGATTTCAGGTGTTAGTCTGCTGGCAGCCTACGCCCGGATGGCGGAACTCGATCCCGCCGGAGCCATGGATCGCGCCATGAAGGCCAAAGGCGAACTGCGGGACATGGCGATGTTTGCCACCATGAACGAATGGCTCTCACGCGACCGCAAAAGCGCGCTCGCATGGTTCGCGCAGAGCAAGGACGAGGACGCGAAGAAAAAGTATCTCACCGTCGCCACCATCAGCATGGCCGGTGCCGACCCCGAACTCCTCACCGATCTCGGCAACGCCATCAGTGATCCCGAATCGCGCAAGAAGGCCATGCTTGATGCCTTCGGGGCCCTGGCATTTACCGATCCCGATGCCGCGCTGAAAAAACTGGACGAGATTGAGGATCCCGAAGAGCGCGCCGCGGCTGAGGAAAAGGTTTTCCAGGGGTTTCTCTACAAGCAGCCGGAGAAGGCGCTCGACTATGCCATTTCCAAACCGCCCGGCGACAAGGCCCGCGACAATGCGCGCAATGCACTGGTCCAGTGGGGCGAGCAGGACGCGGGAGCGGCACTCAAATGGCTCGGCACGCAGAGCAAAGAGATGCAAAAAGAACTCTTCGATTCCGGCGACAAAGGCCCCGGATGGGGATTCGGCAAAGCGACGCCGGAGGAGATCACCGCCACGGCAGCAAAACTCAGCGATCAGTCGCAGAAAGACAAACTGCACGCCGCCTATGCCAATGCTCAGGCACACAGCGATCCAAAAGCGGGACTCAATCAGCTCAGCAGCATCCGGGATCCCGAACTGCAAATGGCCACCGCCCGTTCCATCGGCGGTGCCGCCGCCATGTCAGGCAACGCCGCCGCCATGAATACCTGGCTGGAAACCGCAGTGCCTAACGATACCCGCGATACTGCCGTCGCCGCCTTCGCCGCCGGCATGGCAACAAAAGATCCCGCAGAGGCCGCGGTGTGGGCCGGGAAAATCACCAACGGGGTGATTCGCAACGAGACGATCAACGCGCTGAAAAATCCGCCGGTGCCGGCTGCAGTGGAGGCGACGCCTTACCGTCCGGGCCGCCGCCCGCGGTAAGCGCACGCAGCCCCAACGGGGAATTGACAAGCCGCCGCCGCGTGGGCCATGCATGAGGCAGCCCATCCGGGCACTCATTTTATGGATACCATCTCTGCAACTCTGGAAGAACAACTCTCCGCCGCTGAGGCTTCACGCGATGGCGCTCTGCGCGAACTCGATTCTCTGCGGACCCGCATCGCGGCCGCGGACGCCATTCACAAACGCGCGCACGAACGCGACAGCGAACATCAAAAGACGCTCGATGCCCTCAGTGCCGCGGAACTGAATTTGAAAGCGGCGCGGAATTCCGAAGCGCAGGCCAATGCCCGTGCCGCCAGTGCCGAAGCCGCGCTCAACCGGAGTCAGGTTCCCGCGGGAATGGATCCGGAGATCGTGCCGGCAATGCAAAAGCAGCTCGGTGAAGCCCGCCGGCTTGAAGCCGCGGCCGCCGCGGAAGCCGCAGAACTCCGCGCCAAACTCGCCGCTGCACGCGAGCAGGTGACCGCCGTCGCCAGCGATGGAGCCCTCGCCGCCGTGCGTGAAGACGCCGCCAAAGCCCGCGCCGAGGCCGCAGCCATCATCGCGCAGAACGGCCTGCTCCGGCGGGAACTCGACACGGCGAAAACCCGCATCGCGCAGCTCGAAGCCGCGTCCCTGACCCTTCACGCGAAAATGTCAGGCCCGCCGCCGGAACTCGCCGAAGCCCGTACCGAAACCGAAAAGGCCCGGCAGACCGCGCGTTCCTTCGAAGGCATTGCCGTCAAACTCCGCCGCGACCTCGCCGAGACTCAGACGCGATTCAAAGCCATCGAAACCACCCTCGCGGCCACCCGCGCCGCCAGCGCCGCCAATATCGCCGCCGGTGCCGAACTCGCCAACGCAAGAAAACACGCCGACCAGCTCCGTTCGGAACTGCGCGCCGTCTGTGAGGAAAACCGCCGCATCAAAGAGGAGCGTGCTCAGCGGCCGCCGCGTCAAAAGGAGGAGCGGAAGCCGGAGGCACTGCTCGCCGCGCCCGTTGAACGTGCCGCGCCAGCGACGGAACTGGCTTTCCCGTATGGGGAAACGCCCGCCGTCTCTGAAACTGCGGAGGCCCCGGCGGTGATGTAGTTTCTTGTGACAGGCGCTGAGACCGGACGGATGAAAGCGGACGCGAGCCATTACGAATCCGTTGCCTACGAGAGTTATGCCTATCCGCAGTCGCATCCCGACCGGCTGGCCACGGTGGCGACTCTTTTCGGAATGCAGCCGAAGCCAATCGGTGCTTCGCGGGTGCTGGAAATCGGATGCGCCAGTGGCGGCAATTTGCTGCCGATAGCGGCAGCTTTTCCGCAAAGCGAATTTCTGGGCGTGGACCTTTCCCCGGCACAGATTGCCGATGGCCAGGCCGCCGTTGATGCGCTGGGACTAACCAACATCCGGCTTCTCGCCATGAGTCTGGCGGATATCGGCGAATCATTTGGCCAGTTCGACTACATCATCGCGCACGGCGTTTATTCCTGGGTGCCTGCGGAGATCCGGGAGAAACTCATGGCTTTGTGCGCGCGGCATCTTGCCCCCATGGGAGTCGCCTATATCAGTTTCAATACGCTTCCTGGTTCGAGCACCCGGGCCGCCGTCCGGGAGATGGTTCGCTTCCACACCCGCGGCACGCCGTCACCGGTTGATCAGATTTCCCAAGCTCGCGAACTTCTTGCCTTCCTCTCCGCCGCGATGGAGCAGCGGGACGACGCCTATGCACAGATGATGCGGGAGGAACTCGCGCCACTCAGCGAGGCCGGAGATTTCTACATCGCTCACGAATACCTCGAGGAAACCAATTACCCCTGTTACTTCAGCGA
>JANNVM010000868.1:0-1608 GCA_031414455.1 Verrucomicrobiota bacterium | reverse complement strand
CAGAGTGCCCGGCGCAGGCGGACAACTCCGGGCCTGTTGAGACGAAGTCTGGAAATCGTCGACCTCCCGGTCGGGGTGAGCCCCGCCAGAACCTGCCGGTCGCTCGTCCAGCAAAAATGTTCCGCCCACACATCCCGGCGCGGGTGGAAAAGCGATGCCCTCTCCCCGGTAACTGGATCAAGTGCGCTCGTCGCAGCGTACTTGGAATTGTTGCACGACTGACAGGCGTACGCGAGGTTACCCGGATCGGATGTTCCTCCGCCAGCCTTCGGAATGATGTGCTCGACGGAAAAAGCGGATGGACTGAATTCCTCCCGGCTGAGGCAATACTCGCAACGGCGCTCCGCGCGAGCGGCGACCAGCTCCTTGATCGCAGCGGGCACGGGCATACTCAGGCGGCTGCAAGCGGCTGCGGCAACAGCCCCATCTCGATCATAAGCTGCCGCGGCTCTGCGCCCCGCATCTTCGCCAGTGCCGCGACGGCCTCCAGGCGGGCCGCCTGGCGCTCCTCTGCCGCATCCGTCATCTCGATCAGCGCATGGAAATTCTCCGGCGTGATCGTTCCGGACTCCCGTTTGGCCACCAACTCACGGTAGCGACTCCACCAGTCCGGCGGAAACCCCTGCGTCGCCGTGCTCAACAGACTTGATTCGTCCAAAGACCCCGTCTCTCCGTCAAGCAGCACCGCGTCGAGAACGGTAATCAGCAGCTTCTCATATCCACCCTCTTCAAGGTGCAGCTTCCGGGCCACCCGATGAAGGCGGTCTGCAAGCGGCGGTGGGATTTCCAGTGTCATGGGATGCGGATCCTTATTCCACAGAGTTTGCCTTACTCAATTCATCGGAGCAAGTTGTAAATCCGTATCCCTGCCGGTTATGAACGACTCACCTTCATCCGCAGGCATCGCCGCGGATGCGCCACGGGTGGGCCCCCGCGACCGGGGATGAACGAAAGCGCGGAAGCGATATCGCCGCAGAAACCGGTCTTGCCGTCGTGGTGCCGAGGGTTCTTTCTCCCTGATGAAAAATACGACCTCACTTTTCGCCTTCGCCCTGACAAATGCCGGGGCGGAGAAGGCGCTTAAGGAGGAAGTGACGGCATCGGGCAGCGGCTGGCGGCCGGGGTATCAGCGGCGCGGGTTTGTGATGTTTAAGGCCCCCGCCGGCACGCAGCCGTTTTCCTTCCGCTCGCTAGAGGAACCGCCGGCACTGGCGCGGCGGCTGTGCCTGTCGCTGGGGAAGGCCGCCTCGCGGGATGAGGCTGCGGCGCTGGCAAATGGTAGCGCGGTCCTGCATCACGTGCGATTGGTAAATGGACGCATGGAATGCGTGGCGCCGCTTGCTGCTGCGCCGCCGATGGCGGGAGATATCGTCGGCACCGTCGTCGAACTGGGGCCGGATGAATTCTGGGCCGGCCTGCACCGGCACGCAGCGCTCATCAGTCCGGATCCTGGAGGCAGCAGCGGAATCCTTCTTCCGGAGGGCGTGCCCTCGCGGGCATGGCTCAAACTGGAAGAGGCGATTCGCTTCTTCGGGCTGCGATTCACGCCGCGCGATGTCGTGGTGGAACTCGGCTGCGCTCCGGGCGGGGTGGTTCACGCTCTGCTCC
>JANNVM010000867.1:0-4987 GCA_031414455.1 Verrucomicrobiota bacterium | reverse complement strand
CGGTTCGGCGCGGAGCCCGCCGGCATCATCCACAGCCAAAACACTGCGATCAGGCTCCCGCCCGGGACGCTTTCGCTGACAATAGGAAGTGCGGGAATGAATGGCGGGGTTTTACGCCGGCGCACGGGAGGGGTGCCGGTTACTTTTCCGGGGAGCGTCTCAACTCAGCGGTGCCGCCGGCGCTGCGGCCGCGCCGGTGGTGCCTGGGAATCCGGTTGTATTCCCGACCGTCAGGCACCCGGTTTCCGGTGGCTTTTGGCTAATCTGAAATCCGCGAATGTGGTAAAGGCGGTGCTCGCCCTGCTCCGCAATCACTCCTTCAAGACTACTTCTCTTTTTTATGCGCAAAACATTAATCCGACTATCGCTCCTCGCCCTGCTTGCCGGTTCCGTGTCCGCTGCCGACTGGCTGCACCTGCCTGCCAAAGCCGGCACAGCCAACGGCAAGAAGATTGTGCTCGTCTCCGGCGACGAGGAATACCGCACCGAGGAGAGTTGTCCGATGCTGGCGAAGATCCTGAGCCAAAAACACGGGTTCGACTGCACGGTGCTTTTCGCGATCAACCCGGACGGCGGCTACATTGACAACAACTTTCAGAAGAACATCCCGGGGACTGATGCCCTCGATTCGGCGGACCTGATGCTCATCGGGACGCGCTTCCGGCAGTTGCCTGATGAGCAGCTCGCGAACTTCGCGGAATTCCTGAACGCCGGGAAGCCGGTGATGGGAATTCGCACGGCTACGCATGCATTTGCCGGCGGCGCGAAGACTGGAGAGTTCAAATGGGCGGATTTCGGGCTGAACATTCTTGGCGAGAGGTGGGTCAATCACCACGGCGGCCACGGTAAAGAGGGAACTCTCGGCGTGGTGGAGCCGGCGCATGCGGGGCACGCCGTGCTGCGTGGGGTGGGTGATGTTTTCGGCCCGACGGATGTCTATGGCATTGCCAATCTCGATCAGAAATCGGCGACCATTCTGCTGCGGGGTGCGGTGACGGAATCCCTCGACCCGAAATCGAAGCCGGTGGCCGGCAGGAAGAACGAGCCGATGATGCCCCTGGCCTGGTTGCGCGAATACACTGCGCCGAATGGAGCCAAAAAAGGTCAGGCGTTCTGCACCACGCTGGGAGCTTCGGTGGATTTTGCGGATGAGGACTTGCGCCGGCTTACCGTGAATACGGCGTATCATCTGCTCGGCATGAAGGTGCCGGACAAAGCGGATGTGACGTATGTGGATCCTTTCGAGCCGACTTTCTTCAAGGGGCTGGGCGGCGACTTCTACAAGACGCGCAATCTGAAGCCTGACGATTACATGCCCGGCAAAAGTCCGGCGACAGGAACGGGTGAGGCCCCTGCAAAGAAGTCCGCGGAAGCGAATCCGGAAGTGAAGGCCGGGGCCATGAACGCCGCGCCGGCCAATGCCTCACACGCGCAGATGCCGGTGCCCGGCCCGGCGACGGAGAAGCGTCCGCAGGCCGTGGCTCCGCCGGAAAAGGGCGAGCGCATCGTGCTCATCGGGAACGGTCTCGCGGAGCGGGATGCTTATTACAGCCGCTTCGAGACGGAACTGCAACTGCGCTATCCGCGGCAGGAGTTGTTCTTCCGGAACATGGGCCGGCCAGGCGATACGCCCGGATTCCGCCCGCATCCGTCCCGGCAGTCGCAGTGGGCTTTTCCCGGTGCGGAAAAATTCCATCCCGAACTGAATGTCCATCACGGCAAAGGGTTCTTTCCCCAGCCCGATGAATGGCTCGCGTATCTCAAGGCCGACACCATCGTCGCGTTTTTCGGCTACAATGAATCTTTCGACGGCCCGGCGCGTGCGGCGAACTTTGAAGCGGAACTGGACGCATGGGCACAGCATACGCTGAGCAAAGCCTACAATGGCAGGACCGCGCCCCGCGTCGTGCTCGTTTCGCCCATCGCGTATGAGAATCTCTCGGCGAAACGCGACCTGCCCAGTGGCGATACGGAAAACGTCAGCCTCGCCCTCTACACTCAGGCGATGGAACGCGTCGCGAAGAAGCACGGTCTGACGTTCATTGACCTCTTCACTTCCACGAAGGCGCTCTACGCTGCCGCGAAGGATCCGTTCACGGCGAATGGATTCATCCCCACGGAGGCGGGCTATCAGCAGTTGGCCGGTGTGCTCGCCACCGGAATGTTCGGGCATCAGTCGTACGAATCGAAGGCCGATCCCGCGAAGGTACACGCCGCGGTGAAGGACAAGGACTGGTTCTGGAACAACGACTACAACATCCTCAACGGTGTCCACACTCACGGCCAGCGCTACAATCCCTTCGGCCCGCAGAATTATCCTGACGAAGTGAAGAAGAACCGCGAGATGGCCGCCTTGCGCGATCAGCTCATCCACGACGTCGCTGCCGGAGAGAAGGCCGGTCTCAAGGTGGATGATTCGAAGACGCACCCGCTGTCGCCGGTTCCCAGCAACTACCAGCCAAGCAACAAGAACGGCACACCCGAATACCTCTACGGCGAGGCCGCGGAGAAGTCGCTCACGGTTCCGGAAGGCTACAAGGTGCAGTTGTTCGCGTCTGAAAAGGAGTTTCCGAATCTCGCGAATCCGATGCAGATGTCGTTCGACGACAAAGGCCGCCTGTGGGTCGCGGTGATGCCGGCGTATCCGCACTACCGCCCCGGCGACGCGCTGCCGAACGATAAGCTTATCATCTACGAGGACACCAACGGCGACGGCAAAGCCGACAAGGAAACCGTCTTTGCCGACCACCTGCACTTGCCGATCGGGTTTGAGTTTGCGCCTGAGGGCGTGTATGCTTCTCAGGAGCCAAACCTTGTGCTGATGCGCGACACTAACGGCGACGACCGGATGGACAGCAGTGAGATTATACTCGGGGGATTCGATACCCATGACACGCACCATGCCATCAGTGCCTACTGTGCCGATCCGTCCGGCGCGTTCATGCTCTGCGAAGGTGTGTTTCTTCACAGCAATGTCGAGACGGCCTACGGTCCGGTGCGCTGCGTGGACGGCGGATTCCTCCGCTACAGCCCGCAGCGCGGGATGCTGGAGCGCACCGTGCAGATGAGTATTCCCAATCCATGGGGCGTTGCGTTCGATGCATGGGGGCAGGATTTTCTCCTCCATACTTCCGGCCCTACGATGAACTGGATGCTGCCGGTGTCAGTGAAGCCCACGTTCGGCAGCAAGACCCCGTCCGCCCCCGACCTTATTCCAAAAGGACAGGCCGTGCGCCCCACGTCAGGGCTTGAGATTGTATCGTCGCGCCATTTTCCTGACGAAGTCCAGGGTGACATCATGCTCTGCAACGCCATCGGCTTTCTTGGCATCAAGCAGCACTCCATCGTGGATGAAGGCACCGGCTGGAAGACGGCGTTTCGTCAGGATCTGCTCAAGAGCAGCGATGGCAATTTCCGCCCCGTGGACCTTGAGTTCGCGCCGGATGGCTCGCTCTACGTCATTGATTGGCACAACGTCCTCATCGGCCACATGCAGCACAACGCACGGGATCCGCTGCGCGACCATGTGCATGGGCGAATCTATCGGATTACCTATCCGTCCCGCCCGCTTGTGAAGCCTGCGCAGGTGGACGGCGCTCCGGTCGCCACTCTGCTGGAAAACCTGAAGCTGCCCGAATACCGCAGCCGCTACCGCACCCGCCGTGAACTCCGCTCACATCCGGCCAGCGCAGTGCTGCCTGCCGTGAAAGCATGGGTCGCGAAGCTCGACAAAGCGGATTCCAACTATGAGCACAACGTGCTCGAAGCGCTGTGGACCACCTGGGGCATGAACCAGGCCGACGATACGCTGCTGCGCCAGCTTCTTGCCGCAAAGGACTTCCGCGCCCGTGCCGCTGCGGTGCGCGTGCTGCGCTACAACCGGCACCGCGTGCAGGACCATGCCGCGCTTTTGGAGAAAGCGGCGAGTGACGGGCATGGCCGGGTCCGCCTTGAAGCGATCGTCGCCGCATCGTGGCTGCCGGACATTGCCGCCGCGAAGAGGATCGTCGCCACCGCGTCCGCACTGCCGCTCGATGAGTGGAGCAAAAACGCGGCAAAAACCGCCGCCGACCGCCTCGCCGGCATCGCTGAGAAAGTGCAGGCGGAATTCACCGCGCTGCCGGCGCCCGCGCACCTTTCGGCGGAAGCCCAAAAGCAATATCTCGCGGGTCAGAAGATCTACCATCGCGAAGGCCACTGCGTCACCTGTCACCAGCCTAACGGTCAGGGACTCGATCCCGCGTTCCCGTCCATTTCGAAAAGCCCGTGGGTGAACAGCGACGAAACCCGCCTGATCAAGCTCAGCCTGTTCGGCCTCATGGGGCCGGTGGAGATCAACGGAAAGAAATACGACGGCACCGTTCCGATGACACCGTTCGGCGGCATGTTAACCGATGAAGAACTGGCCTCGGTCCTGACGTTTGTCCGCAACAGTTTTGGCAATCAAGCCGACCCCATCACCGCGGAAAAGGTAAAAACGGTTCGCACCGCCAGCGGCGCCCGGGCCACGCTCTACACGGTGGAGGACTTGTTGAAGGAACATCCTTTGCAATAGGCTGTCGTCCGCCTCCTCAATGCGCCGCCCTGACCGGCTGCCGTATGTTTTTAAGAAGAACTACGACAGGCGTCGTTGACAAACTACGACAAAAGTCGTAAGAGAGCGCCATGCCTGCGAAAATCAATCTCCCGCGTCCCACCGAGGCCGAACTGGAACTGCTCCGCGTGCTCTGGGAGCGGGGGCCGCTTACGGTTCGTGAAATCCACGACGGTCTCCGCGACGATAAGGAAACCGGCTACACCACGACGCTGAAGATTCTTCAGAAGATGACCGACAAGGGACTGGTGCGGCGCGACGAGACGAACCGCTCACATGTCTATGAGCCGGTGGCCAAAGCGGGGGAAACCCAGCGGCAACTGGTGCGCGATCTGGTCCACAAAGCCTTCGGCGGCTCGCCGGCCCAACTCGTGTTGCAGGCCTTGTCAGAGA
>JANNVM010000866.1:0-2989 GCA_031414455.1 Verrucomicrobiota bacterium | reverse complement strand
CAGGAAGAAGTTATAGGCCAGCGTGTCCGGTGCCGTGATCCATGCCCTCATGCGCCCGCCGTAGGTGTTATTGAGGCCATCCGGCCACACCGTGGTGGAGTCGAAGGACGGGGCGGCAAAGTCGCGGTCGGGGCTGCCGGGGAATCGCGGGTCGGCAAGGAAGGAGGCGAGGTCACCGGTGACGCCGCTCCAGATTTCCACACTGACCACGCCAGGCACAATGTCGAAGCCGGTAAAGGAACCGGGCGTTCCCGGGGCGACAGTATTGCCGGCAACGTCAGTGACGTTGTTGACTTGAATATGGTACTCCCGGCGCGGGGTGTGCGCGGACGTCGAGAGTTTCACGGTCTGAGAGTCGAGCACGGTAACGGCGGAGATGGTGAGGCCGCCGTCCGCGCTGTAGTTGCCGGCGGCTCCCAATGCTGTTAGCGTCATCGGTTCGGAGAAGCCGAGATAGATGGCATTGAGGTTGGTGCTTCCTGTGGTGGTGGTGAGGGTGGGGAGGACGCCGTCCACCCGGAGCACCGCCTCGCCGCTGTTGGCGGTATCCAGACCCGCTGTGACGCGGCAGCGGAACTTCGTGTTGTCATTCGCAACGGTCAGCAGGGGCGTGGTATAGGTGGCCGACTCCCCGGCGGCACCCGGAATATCCGTGAAAACATTGCCGCCGGGTGCAGTGCTCTGCCAGCGATAGCTGATAGGATTGGGGCTGTTGGCGGTCACGGTGAACTGCGCCGCAGTGCCGGCCGGGACGAGGCGGTTCGCAGGATTTCCGGTGAGTTCCAGGGTGCCGGTGGCGGGCACTTCCGCGAGGTAAATGGCGGAAAAGCCATAGCCGTAGGGTCCGGCGGCGGGATTGCCGAAAGGTGCGGGGCCGACGTATTGCCGGGCCTCCACGGCAAACGTGCCGTCTTCTCCGGGATTAATGTTATCCCAGCCGGCAAGTGAGCCCGCCTTGTTGTCGCCAGAATTGAGAGCCACTTCATTGGCGGCGATTCCGGACGAAGGGTAGGACACCGCGGTGAAGAGGTTCTGATTGGCGCTGCCGTCCACATGCGCCGCCACGCTTCCGTCGGCTTCCACGAGACGGAATACCGCCCAGCGGTCATTGTAATTTCCCGCCCGGCTGCTGGTGCCGCGGAATTTATAACGGTTCGCCGGATTGAGGCCGGTAAAGCGCAGCCGCAGCACGACCCCTCCGGAATTCCTCACCCCGGGGATGCCATCGTTGCCGATGGTGCATTTGTTAGCAAAAAGCAGATCCGCCGGACTGCCGGCATTGACGGGGCCGTTGGCGCCGAAATCATCAGCCGCGCCGTCCACCTCGACCGCGAGCACGGCCGGGAGGTCCGCTCCGGATTCGATGTCGCGCAGCACGCCGCCTTCGCCGGCGGCTTTCATATCATAACCGGACGCGTTCGCCGACGTGCTGGCTCCGGGCCGGTGGTCATTGAAGGCTTCCCAGAGAACCTGTGCCTGCGTGTTAGAAAGGCCCGCAAACATTGCCCAGGCCGTCAGCAGTGAAGTGAATCTTGATTTCATGGTGGTGTAGTGTGGCACCGGTTGTGCCCTGAAACGGTGCTTCCGGTAAAGCTTTTTTTCACGACAAATTCCGGGTGAAGCGCCGCGTTCTCCGCGACAAATTTGTCACCGCACCGGCGCGGTGCCGGTAATTTGAGCCTGCCTCACGGTGAGGACCCGGGGCGATACAGAATGCGAGGGGCAGTCGCGGGCAACTCGAAGCAACACTCGATTCCCGTTCCCTGTGGCCTGGAGCGCAGCCACGCGCCGATTCGTGCCGTGCCATCCAGATTTCCCGCAGCGAGGTCCGGCTTGCCGTCACGGTTGACGTCCGCCGTGGCAATCTCCTTCGGCCCTTCCGCGCCGTCACTCGCCACCGTCAGAGGATCGCCCACCGGCACCGGGTGACTCAGGGCCTTAAGATTACTCAATGCCTGCGCGGGCAGAGGAGTGAGACCGGCAAGCTGGCGCGCGAGAGCGAGCGTTAGGCCGCGCGGTGCGCGGGGAGTCATCGAAGCAGGGTGGACGTTCAGCTTTTGAGGGACTGATGGCTGAATGCGAAAAAGACGCCCGCGATGGATCAGGCGCACTGCTGGTTCGCACGGACCGGGGCAGTGGTTGCGGGAATCCGCGCCCGGATCATGCCGGGCTTGTGCTCCGGTGTCAAATTCCGCACCGCAGGGGAAACGCCGGTCTGCCTGTCCTGTGTAGTTTTGACAAAAGGCCGCAGGCGCTGTCTCATCCTGCCAATGTTGCGCCGCACCACCATGCTCCGTCTTGCTCTGCCGATCGCAGCGCTGGCAGTGCTGGCCGTTTTGATGCTCCCCAAATGTGGGAGTGATCATGGCGGGGCAGGGGAGAATGCGGTCGCTGAGCCGGCTGAACCGTTGCCGGAGAAGGAGCCTGAATCCGATAACTGGGGCGCGGCCTTTGCCCGGCAGCAGCCGCCGCCGGCGGAGTTGCAGCGCGATCCCGCTGAGGAGTCGGGTGTTTTGGAAAACGGCCTGCGCTATGTGGTTCAGGAGCAGCCTGAAGTGCCGGGCCGCGTGAGCCTGCGCCTGCTCGTCAGGACCGGGTCCGTGCATGAAGAGGAGAACGAGCGCGGGCTGGCGCACTTTGGGGAGCACATGGCTTTTCGCGGCACGGCGCGGCAGCCGCAGGGGCATACGATGGATATTTTTGAGCGTCTCGGGCTCAAAGCCGGCGCGGATACGAACGCATGGACCGCCCGGGACGCCACTTGCTATAAGCTGGACATTCCTGACGCCGATGAGGCCGCGCTGGAGACCGCCTTCACCTGGCTGCGGGATGTGGCGGACGGCATTCTGTTTCGTGAGAATGATGTGGATGCCGAGCGGCGTGTGGTGCTGCGGGAGCTGGATGAGCGTATAGTCAGCGCCGGCGCGAACCGGCGCGCGGCGGCGATTCTGCCGGAGGTGCGGGCCGCACAGCGGGCACCGATTGGATT
>JANNVM010000865.1:0-8439 GCA_031414455.1 Verrucomicrobiota bacterium | reverse complement strand
GGATGGTTTGATGTCGCGGTGGATGATGCCCTTCTGGTGCGCGTGCTGGATGGCCTGACAGACCAGATTGAAGAGTGCGAGACGCTTATCCGTGGGGACATTGTTCTGGTCGCAGTAGTCGGTGATGCGAATGCCGCGCACTAGTTCCATAACGAAATACGGGCGTCCGGTTTCCGTCGCACCGGCATCGAGCACCCGCGCGATGTTCGCATGATCCATGAGTGCGAGCGCCTGCCGTTCGGCTTCGAAGCGGGCGATGACCTGCTTCGTATCCATGCCCAGCTTGATGACCTTGAGCGCAACGCGGCGGCGCACCGGCTCCTCCTGTTCGGCCATGTAAACGACACCGCAGCCGCCTTCGCCGATTTGCTGGAGCAGCTTGTAGCGGCCAATGGTGTCGCCCGGCTTTTCCGTCAGGGGAACGGCGAAGGATTGCAGCGTTTCCGGGTAATCGGGTGCCTTCGAGGTATCCGTGAAGAATCCGCCGGCATCGTCGTGCGCATGGAGGAGCGACTCCACCCGACCGCGCAGCGCCGGGTCCGCCCCGCAGGCCTCATCGAGGAAACGGGCGCGCCCGGCGGGATCGTCGTGATCGAGCGCTCCGTTGAAGATTGTGCGGAGGGATTTGTCCGGTTCCATGGTGGTGTGATTTCAGAATTGGACGTCGCTCGACTTTTCAAAGTCGGGCGACGATTGTCAGTCGTGTTCACCCATCAATGCGCAAAACGCGGACAAAAGGGGACACAGCTGTGTCAGGAGCCCAGCTCCCGGTTCATTTCGTCATAGAGCCATGCGCGGGCGAATGCCCAGTAGCGTTTGGCGGTGCGTCCGGTAAATCCCATAACCTCACCGGCCTCTTCGAGGGTCAGTCCGGCGAAGAAGCGGAGCTTCACGATTTCTGCGGCGGTGGGATCCTCTTTCGCGAGTTTGTCGAGGGCCTCGCTGACGAGGAGCAGCGTGTCGCTTTCAGATTCCGCCGCCAGTTCCACCTTGTCGAGGTCCACGCGTTCCTGAACGCCGCCCCGCTTGGCGGCGGACTTGCTGCGGGCGCGCTCGATGAGGATGCGGCGCATGGCTTCGGCGGCCGAGGCAAAGAAATGAGCGCGGTTGGCGAACGGGGCGGCCTCGTCTTTTCCGGTCAGGCGCAACCACGCTTCGTGGACGAGTGCGGTGGGCTGGAGCGTTTGTCCGGGGACCTCCATCGCCATTTTGTGCAGCGCCAGACGGCGCAACTCTCCATAAATGAGCGGCAGCATCTCAGCCGCGGATTCGGCGTCTCCGGCGTTTTCCATGGGGCGCGATTCGGGAGTCATAAGACGGGATGGCTGGAAATGGTCCGCGACCGGATGGTCAGGATGGTCAGGGGGACAGGGGGAATGTAAAGTCCCGCTGCCGCATTTTTTCCGGGTTCCCCGCCGGGACCTCGCGGCATTTCTCCACAACACAAAAAAGCGCCGCCTGTCTCCAGGCGGCGCTTCGAATATCAGTTAGAAGAGACGGTCCTACTTCTTTGGCACGGTAGTGATCGTTTTCAGCACGCGACCGGCGATCGCGTAGGGATCGCCCTGGGAATTCGGACGGCGGTCTTCGAGATAGCCCTTGTAGCCGTTGTTCACGAAGCTGTGGGGCACGCGGACGGAAGCGCCGCGGTCGGCCACGCCATAGGAGAACTTGTCAATGGCCTGGGTCTCATGGAGGCCGGTGAGGCGGAGGTGATTGTCAGGGCCATAGACGGCAATGTGCTCATTGCAGAATTTGCTGAAGGCCGCCATCAGGGCCTCGAAGTATTTCTTGCCGCCCTTCTCACGCAGGAAGGTGGTGGAGAAGTTACAGTGCATGCCGGACCCGTTCCAGTCGGTGGCTCCGAGCGGTTTGCAGTGGTATTCCACATCCACACCGTATTTCTCGCAGAGGCGGTTGAGGATGTAGCGGGCCACCCACACCTGGTCGGCGCAGTTCTTGGAGCCCTTGCCGAAGATCTGGAATTCCCACTGACCTTTGGCCACTTCGGCGTTGATGCCTTCGTGGTTGATGCCGGCATCAAGGCAGAGGTCGAGGTGTTCCTCGACAATCTGGCGTGCGATGTCGCCGACGTTCTTGTAGCCGACTCCGGTGTAATAAGGCCCCTGGGGAGCCGGGTAGCCATTCTCGGGAAATCCGAGCGGACGGCCATCCTGGTAGAGGAAATACTCCTGCTCGAATCCGAACCATGCTCCGGGGTCATCCGGAATGGTGGCGCGCATGTTGGACGGATGCGGCGTTTTGCCGTCGGGCATCATGACTTCGCACATCACCAGCAAGCCGTTCTTGCGCGTACTGTCGGGATAAACCGCGACCGGCTTGAGCATACAGTCGGAACTGCGGCCTTCGGCCTGCTGGGTGCTGCTGCCGTCAAACCCCCAAATGGGGAGTTGGGCGAGTTTCGGGAATGTGGGGAATTCCTTGATTTGCGTTTTGCTGCGGAGGTTGGCGACGGGGGTATAACCGTCGAGCCAGATGTATTCGAGTTTGTATTTAGCCATGGTTGGGTTGGATATGATGTGCAGGTGTCAGGCACCCGGCAGACGCGGTTGCAGCGCGCCGGGCAAGCCTGCGTGAAAGCACTGATTGTGCCAGATGTGAAGCGTTTTTTTAACACGGGGAGATTTGGCTGCTTTCCCCCGCAGAGTGTGCGGCAGCGACTGCGGCCGTTCCGGAGCAGGGTTTTCTCAAGTTACCGGCTGACTGGGGGGGCCACATTCCATTTGCTTCACGGAGCGGGGCGGGCATGAGTCCGGTGACGGGGCAGTCGCTCCGGCCCTGACATTTAATTCATGAGCACATTTTCCATGAACCAGCATGCGCGGAAGACCGGTGCCGGGATGATATTCCGCTGGCTGGTGGTTTCCCTCTGCCTGACAAGTGCGGCTGCCGCGCAGCAGCGGCCGCCGAAAGCGGTCCCGGTGGAGGAGGAAACGGATCCCGGCCCCGCGCCGGCCCCTCAAGTGAGAAAGGCAGTGCCGGTGCCGGACGCGGCCCCTGAGCCAGCCCCGCCCAAAGGCAAGCCCGCTCCGGTTCCAGCTCCGCGAGGGCCGGCGGCGCTGAAGACGCCGGAGGATGATCTTTTCGATTACTGCGAACTCCTTTATTCCAAAACGAACTACGGCCTCGCGCTGCAGCAGTATGAGCAATACTTGAATCTCCATCCCGCCGGCAAGCACCGCGAGGAGGCGACCTTCAAGATGGGCGAGTGCCGTTACCTGGCCGAGGCGTGGGAGCAGGCACTGGCGGTTTATGAGCAGTACCTGCGCGACTTCCCCAACGCGAAAAACCGTGCGGTGGCACTCTATCATGCCGGTGAGGCGCACTATAAAATTGCGTCGGCGCGCGCGGCCATTGAGAATCAAACAGAGCGCATCCGCCTTGCCTACGAGGCTTATCGGGCGGCGGTGGCGTCGGCGAAGACCGGACCCTACGCCTGTTATGCGGCATTTCGCCTCGGCAGTTTTTCCTACAATGCGGCGCAAAAGGAGCCGGACCGCTACAAGGAGGCGGTGCGCTGGTTCGGTGTCGCTGCAGCGCAGGCGCCGAAGTCGCAGTCGAAAATCCGGGCGACATCGTTGTTTTACGCGGGCCGCAGTCAGCGGTACCTGAAGGATGTGAAGGGAGCGACGGCGACGTTCACGGAACTGACCACGATGAAAGTGGACAACGAATTTTTCGATCAGGCATGGCAGGAACTGGCGCAGATGGACGTGGAGGCGGGCCGCACGGAGGAGGCGATGAAGAAATTCCAGCGGCTCTCGCGCGAGAGTGTGGATGCGGAGACCCGGGCGAGTTCGCTGGTGAATGCCGGGATGATTCACGCTGACGCCGGACGCACGGAAGAGGCGATCACGAATTTCGAAGAGGCGCTGAAGGTGCCGGGCGACAAAGCCCGCAGTGCACGGTCGCGGGCGAGGTTTGGGCTCGTGTGGTCGAGCTACAAAGCCAAAGCCCATGAGAAAGTAGTAGAGGCGTGGCGCGGATTGCAGGGTGAGGACTATGGTGATCTCGATGAATACAGCCGGGCCCGTCTGTGGCTGATTGTAGGAACGTCCTACGCCGCGCTCGACAAGCACAGCCCTGCGGCGCAGACCCTGCGGCTGCTGGAGAACCTCGTCAATTCGCCGGAGAAGGCGGTCATCGAGGCTTGTCAGGAAGGCGGTTACAAACGCATCGTCAGTCTTTTTAAGCTCAACGATCCCTCAATGGTGGATGCCGTGGATGAATATGTCCGCATCTGGCAGGAGCGCGCGCCGGAGGTCGTCTGGATCGATAAAGCGATGCTCGTAAAGGGGGCATGGTATTTCAACCGCAGCGTCTGGGAACAATCCGCCAGGGCCTATAAGGTGGTGCGGGAGGCGAATCTGGAAAAAGACAAGGTGGCCAACTGGCTTTACCAGCGCGGCTGTGCGGAGGCTTCCTCCGGCGACAAGGAGGCGGTGACCACCCTGACGTCATTTCTCGAACACAATGCCGCCGATGAGCGCGCTCCGATGGCGCAACTCCAGCGAGCCCTCGTCCGGCTCAAGCTTGATGACCTGACCAACGCTCTGTCGGATTTCGACGAAGTGGCCAAAATTGCCGCCGGCACGGAAAACGGGGAAACTGCCGCCTACAACGCAGCCCGGGTGCGGGGCATGAAACAGGACTTCCCGGGTATGGTCGCGGGTTTCAGCAGTTTCCTTGCGGACTATCCGAAAACCCGTGCCGCAGCCGAAGCCAGTTACTGGATTGGCACCGGCAGTTATCAGCTCCAGAAATACGCGGAATGTCTCGCCCCGCTGCGCACCGCGCGGTCGCTCGACGGCAAGTCCTATTATCAGGACGGCAGCCTCATGATCATTGCGGCGCTCGCGGCTCTCCAGAATATTGATGACCTCATCCCTGAGGTGGATGCTTATCTCAAGTTGAACATGGAGAAGCGCATCAGTCCGGACATTCTCCGATGGCTGGGCATGACGCTCTTCCGCGAGAGGAAGGATTACGCGAAGGCGGCGCGGTATCTCGGATTTGTCGTGACGTTTCAGGAGCCGGAGAAAACGCCGCCTGACATCTGGGTGGCACACGGCGAGTGCCTGCTCGAAATCAAGGACTATGCAGGTTCCATTGCCGCACTCGACAACTACCTCAAAGCCGAACAGCGCCCGCAGCCGCGGTCCCGGGCCTTTCTTCTGCGCGGTCGCGGTCAGTTTGGGGCAGGGAAGCTCGAGGATGCCGCGAAGAGTGTGGAAGAGGGCCTCAGCATTGAGCGCGAAAACCTCATCGCCGCCCAGTTGCACATGCTTTCCGGTGATATTTCCATGGCCTCCAACCGCCTGAAGGAGGCAATCAGCAGCTACAATACCGTCCGTGTCACCTGGGAGGATCCCGTGCTCACGCCGGCGGCCACTGCCAAAATGATCGTCTGCCTCGGCAAGAGCAAGGATCCCGGCGACCTTTCTGAGATGGAGAAGCTCCAGAAGGAACTTGGGGAGCGGTTTCCGAAGTTTCAGGCGCCGAAATGATGGGCTGCACTGTTCGTCATCATACGTTGAGTATTCCCACCCGCGGCAAGGGTACGGTGGAAATCACACAGGCGATCGAGGACCTCATTGCGGCCAGCGGCGTCCAGGAGGGAACCGTTACGGTTTTTGTCAGGCATACCAGTGCCAGCCTCGTCCTGATGGAAAACGCTGACCCGTCCGCCCGCCGTGATCTGCATGAATTCTTCGACCGGCTCGTGCCGGAAGAGACGCCGTGGTTTCAGCACCGCTGTGAGGGGCCGGATGACATGCCGGCTCACCTCCGCATGGCCCTGACCCGGACTTCAGAAACGATCCCCATATCCGGGGGACGGATGCTGCTCGGGACATGGCAGGGGATCTTTCTTTTCGAGCACCGCCGGGCTCCGCACCGGCGTGACGTCGTCGTCACCCTGATCGGAATGATTTAAAAAAACGCCGGGTGCGAGTCGTTTTGCCGTAAAAGTGGTAAAAAAACGGCCGAAAAAGATACGAAAGACGCATTTCGACTCGAAAGCATTATAATAATTATTGAAATTATTACGGCAGCGCGTTAGAACGTTGTTTTATGACCTCAAAACACCGGCGTTTTCGCCCGGTGTTCACTTTGAAATAATGCCGACCCCACCACCAAGTCGACCGCGACGCGGACTTTTCCTCCGCGTCGCTGTGTTGTCCACGCTGCTAGTCATCTGCAGCGTGGGACCGTGCGCGTATTTGTATATCCGTCATCACCGGACAGCGGAATGGGAATCCCTGGAAGCGCAGGCCTCTACTCTGGCCACATCGGTGGCGCGATACGGCGAATTGCGGACGAGGGCCGGAGAGAGTAATTATCTTCGCGCTTTCTGCCAAAAGGTAATCAATTCACCGGGTGCCGTGGATCACCTCATTGTGGTAAAACTCGCGAAGGGTGAACTGGCTAATGTTTATTGGAAAGGCGAGTCCGGGAACGAAGAGAAGGACGAACCTGTCCGTGCCGGGTGGCTTCCCGCGAAGGATGCCCCTGACGTTTCTTTCGCGCGGGCGGTGTCGCCCTTCTCCGGCGAGCCGGTGCTGGTTTGCAGTGCCAAAATCACGGCACCGGGATCTCCTGCAATGGGCTGGGTCCACCTTGCGGTTTCGCTCAAGGCCTACGAAGCCGGCCTCGCTGCCGCGGTCCGCAACACCGTTACCACCGGCCTGCTCGCGGGGTTTGCGGGACTCGTTGCCTCATTCCTGCTGGCCCGGCGTATTACCCGGCCGCTCGGCAGGCTTTGCGACCTCGCCAGCGGCATTGCCGGCGGCGACCTCACCCGTCGGGCTGTGGTTTCCGGGACCGGTGAGGTCCAGCACCTGGCCGATCACATGAACTGGATGGCCGAGAAACTCGGGGCCAGCGCTGCCGAGATCGAGGCCCACCAGCGCGACCTTGAGGCGACGAATCACAAGCTGTGTGAGCGCGTGGGGAATGAACAGCTGCTCTCGAAGATCTCCGCCGACTTCCTTTTCGCCGAAAGCAGCGCGCCGGACGCTCTTTTCCTCAACAGCCTTGAGCGCATCGCCCGGCGGATGAAAGTGGATGGGGCCTCCATTTTCCTGCACGATACCGCGGACCACGCGAGCCTGCGCCGCGCATGGGAGTGGCATACGCCCGAAGTTCCGGAATGCAGTATTGCCCGTGCACCCACGGCTGGATTTCCGTGGGCCACCTCCGTCGCCACCGGGCGCAAGGTGGTCACGATCTCCGACAGCCATCAGTTGCCCGAAGAAGCGTCTGCGGAGCGTATCAATCTCGACCGGCTCGGCATCCGGAGTGCCGCCGCGGCGCTGCTCGGCGCCGGCGACAAGGCGTCCGGCTACCTTTTCCTGCGCAACGACAGTCCCCGCGTCTGGACTGAGGAGGAGGAACAGTTCATCCACATCGCCGCCGGTCTGTTCTCGAACGCCATCGCCCGCCGCGATGCCGCCGCCGAACGCGAGCGCCTCCACTCCCAACTCCTCCAGGCGCAGAAGATGGAAGCCGTTGGCAAGTTGTCAGGGGGCATCGCTCACGATTTTAATAACATGCTCGTGCCGATCGTCGGCTACAGCGACAGCATCCTCAGTGGTCTCCCGGCGAACGCGCCGTGGGCGCAGGAAATCCGCGAAATCAAACGTTCCGCCGAGAGTGCCGCCACCCTCACCCGCCAGCTTCTCAGCTTCAGCCGCAAGCAGATCATCTCGCGCAAGGAGATGGACCTGACGGCGCTGATCCAAAAGCTCCAGAACATGTTCCGCCGGCTCATCGGTGAGAACATCAAGATGCAGACGGAACTCGCGCCCGACCTCTGGACCATCTCCGCCGATGCCAGTCAGATCGAACAGTGTCTGATGAACCTCACGGTGAACGCCAAAGCCGCCATGCCCGACGGCGGCACCATTCGCATTTCCACGGAAATGGTGGACAGCGAAGACGCAAAGTTCTCGCCGCCGCCGCTGCGGAAAATTCAGGGCCTGTTCGCCCGCATCACGGTGCGCGATACCGGCTGCGGCATGGACGCCGCCACCATATCACGTATTTTCGAACCGTTCTTTTCCACCAAGGGCGAAGAAGGCACCGGCCTCGGACTCAGTGTTGTTTACGGCATCATGGAGGAACACGGCGGCTGGATCACCGTGGACTCCGAGCCGGGCAAAGGCACCGCCTTCCACCTCTGGCTGCCCGCGCTGCACGAGCCGATTCCGCAGCCGATGGATTCCGGCCTCGCAGTTGCTCCCCCGTTGCCGCGGGGCAACGGTCAGCGCATTCTCATTATCGAAGATGAACCGGGCGTGCTCGCCTTCGTGTCCGCCGCCCTGCGCCAGCACGGTTACTTCATCCTCACCGCCGACTGCGGCGCTTCGGCCCGTCAGGTGTTTGCCCAGGAGGCGGACAGACTCGACCTCGTGATGA
>JANNVM010000864.1:0-22882 GCA_031414455.1 Verrucomicrobiota bacterium | reverse complement strand
GCCCTTGGCGGCACCGGGAGGGTGTATGAAGCGGGGGCCTCGCTCACCACGGTGATTATCGCCAAGGACACTCAGGCGTTCATCGGCATCGGTGCGAGGGTCACGGCCAACGGCAATTCCGCGGCTGCGCTGGATGTGTATGACGGTTCTGTGAAGCCCGTGTTCGGAACGGGGTTCCTCCACGGCGTGGCTGTCCAGGCGCGGTCCGGCGAGAACGTGTTCAGTGTCGCTGCCGCCGGAACCAAGTCAGGCGGGTTTGCTCTTTCCGGCGGCGTAACGGTTGCGCTGATTGACTCGGACACGGGTGCCTTCGTGGACCAGTTCGCAGTCCTCACTTTCAACCAGACGAATGCGAACGCAGCACAGTCGGTCAACATTTCCGCGGCGAATCAAACCACGACCTTTGGCCTGCCGGTGAATCTCACCTTTGGCACCTTCACCGCGGGTGCCGGGGCGGACATCACCATCGTGGACAATGACACCACCGCCCGCGTCAACAACGGCGCGGAAATTCGCGCGAAGCAGGACATTGATGTTCACGCGCTGACCCGCATCGAAGGCGACAGCTTTATCGCCAACGTCGGCCGCCCCGAGGCCATCGGCATCAACGTCATTCTGTCACTGTATTCACTCCGCGGTGATTTTGACGACTATCCGACCATTCCGTTGTCGAAGCTGACCGGCGACCCGTCTGATGACATTGGCGTTCAGCCGCTGTCGAAGCTCAACACCGTGGGGGCGGAATCCATTCAGTCGAATCTGGACGACATTTTCTCCGGCCTGACATCTTCCGGCGGCGGCGGGCTCCGGGATGTGCTCGACGGTTACGACGGTTCGATGCCGGCGGTGGATCCGGTGGCGGAGGCACTCACCGATGGAACGCCGGAAGACACCGTTACGGCGAGCGTCCTCCGCAACTTCGGGGGCACCGGCACCACCGTCGTCGTCAACGGCGCGACGCTCATTGCGGGCCGCGACGTGCTGATCACGGCCGTCGAGCGCAGCGACTTCGCGGGCGACACCGTGACGGCGGTGGACATCATGTATGCGATAGCGAACACAGACAGTTCGCTGCTGGCGATTTACAAGGACGAGGCGTTTGCGAGCATCCGCAACCTTGCGGTGACTTCGATCAGCGGCGGGGCGAATGTGACGGCCGGCCGCGACGTGCTGGTGCGCAGCGCAGTCGAGAATGACACCGTGCTCACCGCCACCACGGCCATCAACAAGATCACCAATGAGATCGGCACCTATGTGGACGGCTCGATGGTGACTGCGGGCCGGGACGCCAATGTGCAGGCGGCGCAGGACCTTGCCGCGACCAACTGGGCGATCCTCCCGCGTTTCGACGGCCTCCAGTTCAAGAGCGGCGACAACATCATCCTGAGTACCACGGAGTCCAAAGCAATGAACGGAGCCGCCATCACCGGCGCGGCCAACGTGCGGGTGACCGCGACCGATGACACGATGGCGCTGGTCGTCTCGAATGCGATGACGATTAACCACAAAGGTCCTGCGGGCGGGATCATCCCGGCGATCGGTATTGCCGCCGGCACGAACGATATCACCAACGTTGTCAGGGCGGCCGTTGAAGGTTCCACGCTCATCGCCCAGGCCGGCGATGTCGAAGTGTCCGCCACCTCGACGCCCGATGCCTACATCTTCGCCCTCGGTGTTGCTCAGGCGAAGGACTGGCTGGTCGTCGGCGGGTCGCTGGCACTGAACACCATTCGGAACACGGTGGATGCTCATGTGTCGCAGGCATCAACCGTTGTCGCCGGGGCCGCGGTGCGTGTTCATGCTCACGACGGCGGGACCATTTTTGTCGTGGCCGGAAATGTGGCCATCGGCACCGGCAGCTTTGGTCCGATTCCGGCCTCTGCCGCAGGAGCTTCGCTGGCGATCAATGACATCGCCAACGATGTGTCCGCGATCGTGTCCTCGGCTCCGGGTGTGCCGACGACTCTGCGGGCACCGGTGATTGAAATCCTCGCTGACGAAAACGCCGATATCGTTGCCACCGCGGTTGGTCTCGCCAGCGCCCAGCTCCTTGGAATCGGCGGCTCTGTGGCGATGAACGAAATCACCAACAATCTCAATGCCGGAGCGGCGTTCGGTTCCGATCTGGAAGCCGCGAGCCTGGTGCATATTCAGGCCACAGACGACTCCAGCATCTTCACAATCACCGGTCAGATTGCGGCGTCGTCAAATTTGGGGGCGTTCGGCGCCAGCCTCTCGAAGAACCTGATTGGAAGCCGCGCCGATGCTTTTGTGACCGGCCTGGGAACGAGGGTGAACGCGCCCGCCGTGGAGATCAAAGCCGTGGGCACGCCGGACATTGATGCGATCGCGGTCGGCGGGTTATTTGCTGACGGATTCACCCTTGGCGGTTCCATCGCCCTGAATGAGATCACCTGCTCGCTCACGGCGCGCATTTACGGCGGTGCGACGGTGACGGCGAACGGAACGATCAGTCTCCTAGCGTCGGATGAATCGGATGCCTCCAGCCTGGCAGGCAACATTTCCGGGGCCAATGGTCTTGCGTTCGGGGCGGCGCTGGCCACCAGCGAGATCGGCAACACGATCACTGCTTACATCGATAACTCGACGGTGACGGCGACTACGGGGCAGATCGCCGTGAGCGCCACTTCGACGGCGACGGTGGAAACGCTCGCAGTGGGCGGAGCCGGCGCGAGCAGCTTCGCGGCGGGCGGCGCGGTTTCGCTCAACGACATTGCCAGCGTCATTGACGCGCATATCTCCGGAGGTTCCATCGTCCTGGCGCAGACGCCGGTGCTGGTCCTCGCGTCGGACAACTCGACCAGCATGGCTCTGTCCGGCGGCGTGGCGGGCGCGGGCACGGGCGCGGTGGGCGCTTCCTTGGCGACCAATGACATTGCCAGCACGATCAAGGCGTGGATCTCCAACGCCACGGTCACGTCCTCGACGGGGAATGTTCAGGTGACTTCGAGTTCCACCGCCGTCATCAAAGCCATCACGGCGGGTGGTGCTGGCGCAGGCACCGCCGCAGTCGGCGGCTCCGTTTCGCTGAACGAAATCTCCAATGTCCTCGAAGCCTCCCTCGGCGCTGGCGCGGTGGTGCAATCCCCGGCCGTTCTTGCCGTCACGGCGACCGACACTTCGACGATTCACTCGCTGGCCGGAACGGCGACGGGCGCGGGGACCGCTTCCATCGGCGCGGCGCTGGCCACCAACCGGATCAGCAACACCGTCCGCGCCTCTATCCAGAGCGGCCAGACGCAGTCGGACAGCGTGAACGTGGCCGCGACGGAGAACGCCGACATCCGCACCCTTTCCGCCGGGCTGGCAGGCGCCGGGACGGCGACCATCACCGGCGCGATTTCGCTGAACCACATTACGAACACGGTGGACGCCTGCGTGAACGGCGGGGCGGTGGTGACGGCCGCGCAGAATATCAGTGTTCAGGCGGTGGACACTTCGACGATCAAATCGCTCTCAGGCCGGGCGGGCGGGGCCGGATCCGCGAGCATCGGCGGCGCGGCGGCTTACAACGAGATCGCCAACACCGTGCGCGCCTGCGTCAGCGCGGCGACGCTCAACTCGACGCTCAACAGCGTGGTGCTGCTGGCCCGCTCGAACGCGGCGATTGAAACCATTGCCGTTTCGGGCAGTGGCGGCACTTACGCCGGCATCGCCGGATCGGTCTCGATTAACCTCATGGAGAACAACGTGCACGCCAGTCTCAGCGCCGCGACCGTGAACGCCTTTGGCAATGTCAGCCTTCTGGCCGAGTCCATTAACACCATTCAATCCTATGGCGGTTCGCTGGGGATTGGCTACGTGGGCTTCGGCGGAACCGTGGTCGTCAACACGCTGGAGAACCAGACGCGCGCTGACATCACTGGATCGACCGTGAACGCGCAGGGCGGTGCCGCACCGATTGGTGTCAAGCAGTGGAATGCGGTCACGGGCGCTGAAACCACCGAGAATATTCGCGGGCTGGCGGTCATCGCCTCGGCGCGCGAGACGGTGGATGTCTTCGCGGGGACTTTCGCCGTGGGCGCGGCCGGCGTGGCCGGCAATGTTGCCGTGAATTTTGTCAGCGACACCACGGAGTCGTCTATCAACAACTCCAGCATCAACAGCGCCGCGAACCACGGCCAGTCCGTCAAAGTACGGGCGCACCAGGATACGAACCTCGAAACTAACGGCGGGGTTGTGGCGGGCGGGGCCGTCGGCATCGGCGCGGCGGTCGATTACATCCTCGTCACCAACACGACCCGCGCCTTCATCACGGATTCCGATCAGGTCAGCCGCACCACGGTTTATGCGGGCGAGGGAGTCGAGGTGAACGCTCTCACGCGCGAGACGATTAATTCCTTCACCGCCGGGGCGGGTGTCGGCTATGTGGCGCTGGCCGGGTCAGTGCCGGTGCTGGAAATCAATTCGCTAACCGACGCATTCATCAGCGAAGCCAATGTGTCTTCGGACGGCGACCTCAAGGTGCTGGCGAACAACATCGCGTCGATTGATGTTTTCGCGGGCACGCTGGCGGGCGGGGCGGTGGGGCTGGGAGCTTCCATCGCCGTCACCAGCATCAACAACACGACCCGCGCCCATCTCACTGGAGCCACGACCAACGCGCGCGGCCTCACGCTCGTTCAGGCCGATTCCGTTGAGCGTATTTACGTGACGGTCGCGACGACCGGTGGCGGATATGTGGGGGTGGCCGCTTCGATTGTTGTTTCTTCCATCCGTTCAGTCACGCTGGCCTTCATCGACAGCGGCACTCGCCTTTCGAGCATCAACACCAGTGCCGGTTATGACGCGCCGGCGCAGGATGTGTCGGTCATCGCGAACGACACGGCCAGCATCGACGATACCGCTGGTTCGATTGGTGGCGGTGTGGTGGGATTGGGAGCCGCAGTGGACGTGGCGACGATCAAGAATTCGACCGGTGCCTACATCGGGAACAACTCCGTGGTCGAAGCTGTCCGCGACGTGCTGGTCCGGGCGGATTCCAGCCGCACCATTGATTCTCTGACCGCGGCCCTCGGCTTCGGTTATGTCGGCCTGAGCGGGGCCATTTCCGTCGTGAGCGCCGGCAGCGGGCTGGACGCCACCGGTTCGGGCCAGGCCGACAACGTGGCCACGGACGTGAACTCCACCATTTCGCTGAGCGGCGGGGTTAAGAACGTCAACGCGAACGACGGCGTCGCCAGTCGTGCGAAGACGAAGACGAACACGACGCGCTTTTCGATAAACGATGAACTCAGTACGGTTCCCGCGGCTCCGCGCGACACCTCGGCTTACATCGGCAACAACGCGGTCGTGACCGCCGGTCGTCATCTCCGCGTGCAGAGCGAGTCCGATCTCACGCTCGACCTCAAAGTTGGCGGCGTGGGCATCGGCCTCGTGGGCGTCGGTGCGGCGGTGGGTTATGCGACCATCCTGAACCTGACCGACGCCCACGTCGGCACGGGTTCGATTCTCAACGCCGGAGGCAATGTGGAAATCACCGCCGATGGCGCGGTGAATTCCGCCCGGGCGTTCTCCTTTGCCGGCAGCGGTGGAGTTGTCGCTGTCGAAGCTTCTGTCGCCATCGTGAATTCCGACAACGACGCCACGGCCTACATCGGGACCAACTCCAGCGTGGCGACTGCCAGCAGCTTGAGCGTGACCGGCCAGACGACGTCGAACATCAATGTCGAGGCCCTCGGTGTCTCGGTGGGTATCGTGGCGGCGGGCGCGGCCATCGCCACAGCCACGGAAACCGGAACCACCCAGTCGTATCTCGCCAACGGCGTGCAAGTCGGTGGCGTCGGCGGTCCGGCAGGCGTCGGCAGCCTGACGATGGCGGCGAATTCGACGAACACGATCACTTCCGACACTTTCGCGGCGGCCGGCGGTGTGGCGGCAGGTGCTGTCAACAAGGCGACGGCAACGGTCAATCCGACGCTTCAGACTTACATCGGAACCGGGGTCGCTGTTCGCGTGTCCGGCGGCGTCAACCTCGGTTCCACATCACTCGGCTCCGCCACCACCGATGTCTTCAGCTTCAGCGCCGGAATAGCGGCGGCGGGTGTGAGCCTTGCGAACGCCGTGGTGACTCCGAATCTCGACACCTATATCAGCGGCGGCGGCACGACTGTGTCAGCCGGTGGCGGCATCACGTTGCAGTCTCTGCATAACATGTCCGGCGGTTCCGGGGCCACGGCCACGGCGGAGGCACCGGCGGCGGGCCTCGTCTCGGCGACGGGAGCGGATCCCAACGCCACCTCAAATGCCGACCTGGATACCTACGTCGCGTCCGGCGCGAGCCTCAATGCCGGCGGCGTCATCACCCTCAATTCGCGCGCGAGGAATCACGCGTTTGCGCAGGGCGACGCCTTTACCCTCGGTCTGGTAACGGTTGGCGTCACCGTTCCCGACGCCACCGCCAGCGGCAGCGTCAAGGCCCACCTGGATGGTGCCGTCACCGGCGGTAGCGGCGTCACCATCCTCGCGTCCGCCAACAACGATGCGAGTGCGGACGGGGACGCCTCCGGCGGCGGCGTCGTTGTCGTCGCCGTCCACACGTCCACCGCTACCGCCTCGCCGGTGTTGCAGGCGGTCGTCGGCAACAATGCGGTGATTTCCGTATCCGGCGCAGTGAATGTGACTTCCACCTCAGAGGTTAACGCCCTCGCCCTGGCGTCGGGCCTCAGTATTGGCGTTGGTGCGTTCGGATCCACGGTGGCACGGGCCACGGCTTCACCCAATCTCGACTCTCACATCGGAACGGGAGCCACCGTCAATGCGGGGAGCGTCTCCCTGCTGGCCTCGCACAACTACTCGGTGAACAAAGGAGCGACGGCCGCAGCGGATGCGTCGAAGGGTGGCCTCATCAGTGGCGGCGGTGCGTCCCCGGTGGCCACCGCGAACGGCGTGGTCAACACCTGGGTCGGAGCGAACGCAACGCTGAACACCAGCGGCAGTGTGCTGCTCACCGCCCGGGGCAACAATCAGGCGACGGCCACTGCCGATGCCATAACTGTTGGCATCGTCGCCGCGATCGGCAGCAACAGCGCCACTGCCACCGCCAGTGGAACGGCAGCCGCCCATTTCGACGGTCGGGTCACCAACGCCAGCAGCCTTGCGGTCCAGGCGCAATCATTCGACCGGGCGGTAGCCAATGCGGTGGCGTCCGCGGGCGGGATCATCACCGTCAACGGTGTCACGGCCACGGCGACCGTGGTTCCCGCAGTGCGCGCCTATATCGGTCCCGGTGCATCCGCCACTGTAACCGGCAATGTGAGCATGATCTCTGACTCCGTCACCGACGCGGATGCCCTCGCCAACGGCGTTACGCCGATCAGTGGAGTATCGATCGGACGCTCCCAGTCCACGGTTACCGTCACCCCGACCGTTGAAACCTACGTCGGAAACAATGCCACGCTCGTTGCCGGCGGGGACATTATTCTCCAATCGCGACACGGCCAGCCGGTCAGTGTCGCCAACGGCTCGTTCGATCCGGCCACCGCTGTCGATTACGGCAATAACACCGTCACCTTTACGGTGCCGCACGGCCTCAACGATGGCGACAAGGTCACCTACAGCAGTGGAGGCAATGCCAGCATCGGCGGGCTCGTGCCCGGGCGCAGTTACAGCATTTTGCGGCAGAATGACAGCACGCTGCGCCTCGGAGCTTCCTTCAACGCAGCTACAGTGAATGCCGTCAATGACACGATCCGTTTCACGGGCTTCCACAACTTCAACACCGGGGACCGCGTGGTCTATGACAGCGGCGGGGGCCTTCCGGTTGGCGGTCTGGTCAGCGGCAGCGTTTATTTTGTCAGGGTAGTTGACGGATACACGATCAAACTGGCCCCGTCGCCGGCGCAGGCGTCCGCGGCACCGGCGGCCTTCAACCCCTCCGCCGTGGACGGCGGCACCGGAACCGTCACCCTGAATGCGCATGGTTTTGTCGCCGGTCAGGCGGTGACTTATCGTTCCCCGGCGGCGGCCTCCTTCTCAAAGACCCTGGTGGACAGCACCACTGAGATCATCACGCTCGGCGCGCACAATTTGACGACCGGCCAGCAGGTGACTTACCGCACCGATGGCACTGTCATCGGAGGCCTGACCAACAATGCGAATTACTTTGTCATCGTCATTGATGCCACGCGGGTCAAACTGGCGACCACTGCGGCCAACGCCACCAGCGGCACGGCCATTGATCTCAATGCCGCCAGCGCCACCGGAACCCACAAAATCAGCCGCGCCGGCGAAGGGCCAATCGGCGGTTTGGCCGACGGCAATACCTACTATGTCATTCCCGTTGACTCCGATCATTTCCGTCTGGCATCCTCCCCGGCCAATGCCGGCAGCGGCACCGCCCTCGCGCTGAATGCCGCTGCCATCGCCGGCACTCATACCATCGGCACGGAAGGCATGGATTTCCTGTCCCCGGGAACCGGCCAGCAATTCCTCGCTTTCGACCTGACATCAACCGGCACGGGTGGAACGCATCGTTTCAACGGAGTCGCGGGTGCCCGGACGCTGGCCGCCGCGCCGTCCGGCGACGGACTCCCCACGGCTTCCGCGCTGGGTTCCGCCGGATCCCTGCTCTTTGGTTCTCAGGGATCATCCGCCACCGCCAGCGTGACCCTGACGGTTCGAGCTTACGTTGGGAATCTCGCCAGCCTGACCTCCGGCAGGGAGGTGAACATTTCGTCCAGTTCGACCGGATCCGGCGCTTCTCTGGCGCGCAACAGGACCGGTTCCACGGGCTCCGGTTCGATCGTCGGCCCGGGCTTCGTCCCTTCGTTCATCGCCACAGGCACCTCCAGCGCCAACACTGACCTGCTGAACAACAACAGCGCCTGGGTGGGCGACGGCGCCGTCATCAGTGCGGCCACCAACTTCTCGCTCACGGCCGATTCATCCCAATACGCCAGTGTCCTCGGAACTTCCTTCGGAACGGGCTTTATCGGATTCGCGGAAGTCGATGCCACGGCCGACGTGGATTACAATACGACGGCAAAAGTGAATCCGAATGCGCGGGTGACTGCCGGTGATCTCCTGAGAGTCCTCACATCGACCGAAGTGGAGGCGAACTCCACGGCGACCGCGGGCTCCACCGGATTTGCCGGAGGTGCTGATGCGAACGACAACGGTCGCAGTTTCGACGACGGTGATTCGCGCGGCGTGCGCATCGGCCGGAATGCCGGACTGACGCAGACGGAGATTGGTTCAGGAGCCAGCCTGATGGCCCGCTATCTGGAATTGACAGCCGCCGTTTCCGGTGTGGAAGCGCTGTCTGATTCCGTTACCGAGGCGGATGCGGCGGGGGCGGGCTCGGATTCCCTGGGCCGGACGGAACTCCATTCCACGACAAATGTCCTGATTCGGGCCGGCTCTCAGATTACCGGCACCCGAACCCTGGAGATCGTTTCCGGACACAGCGGCATTAACCTCGAGGCTCTCGCGGAATCCGACTGTGATTGCGGTGCCGGTGATACGGATGCCACCGCGAGAGTATGGATGGACACGATATCCCTCGTGAATGCCGAAGCCGGGGCCACCCTGACCAGTGGTAATTTCTTTGTGAAGGCTGCGGTTAATCCGTTCGGCTGGCACTACCGGGCCAGTTCTGACGGCGGACTTGTGGATTCCGGTGACGCCGATGGCGACAAACGGATCGCTCCAGTGCGCGAGATAGCATGGAACGCCAACCTGATCACCGGTCCCTACGCGGAACTGGAAGTGAACGCCGCCGGCGCGGTCGTGCAGTCGCAGAATGTCACCTACACCGATACCGGCTCGCGCATCATCGTCCACGACATTGCCTATCCCGTTCCCAATCCGGTCCGGTTCGAAGCCAATCACATCGAAGATGATCCAGGCAACAGCCTCGTCTTCGCACCTGGCATTATCACCGGAAACCTGTCAACTTTTGACTTCCGCGAGACGATCAGCAGGGTGGATATCATCAACCACTCGACGAAGGATCTCGAAATCAACCGGATCGATGTCGTCAACCGGGGGGCAAGGCCCACGGTGCAACTCGCCGCGGACGATGTCTCGCTGGAGTTTAACGTCGGGCACAGCTTCGGACCGACCGTGATAGAGATTCAAAACCGCGCCGGCACTCAAACGCCGAACATCTATTTGAACAATCTCATCGAGAATCCCATCGGCACCACCCACATCCTGAACATTGCCGGTGACATCCTGGCCGGATCCGCGGCCCAATTGATCCGCTCCAGTGTTTTCCGCAGCGAGGCCGTTCTGGGAAGCGCAGGTCTCCCCGGCGCCGGACGCCTGAAAGTGGAACTCGTGCAGAGCGCCGGGCGGCCGGCTATCCTCTCCGCATCAGCCGGACAGGATGTGATTCTGGATATTAAGGGCCGTCTCCGCGATGCCGCTCCGGCATCCCTCGTATTGAATATCGAACCGGTCACTGCCGGGCGGGACATCGACATCATCCTCCAATCCAGTGTCAGGGAAACCATCCCCGGCGGCGGAATCTCTTATCTTGTGGATGTCGTCGAAACCCTGGTTCCCCAGTCCACCACGGTCATCAGCCATTTCCGTCCAGGCGTTGAAGGTCCGGCCCCGACGCTCGACATCGGCATCTTTGGGGCCAGCCCGGTCGCTGTTGAGACCAGCTATGGCTTTGCCCTTCTGACAGCCGGTCGCGACCTCGATGTGCTCGCCTTCCCCGGTGCGACATCCATGCACATCAACGGTTTCAGCAACCTGCTGGGCGGCGGCCGCATCAATATCGGAACCAACGGCGGCATCGTGATGTCTGAAACCGCCGGCGACATCCGCATCGGTGCCATCACTTCCACCGCCGGCAACATCACGCTGACAGCCCCGGGATCAATGATCGACGCGCTGAACGACGCCGCCAGCGACGTGAACGGCGCCATCCTGACACTCACTGCGCAGACCGGCGGCATCGGCTCGCGCGACAACCATCTCGAAATTGATTCCACGCTGCTCAAGGCGACGGCTGCCGGCAGTATCTACCTTGATGAAATGGCGGGCGATATGAATGTGGACCAGGTACAGTCTTTTAATGGGTCGGTGACGCTGACCGGCGTGGCGCGAATCATCGATGCCGACAGTGCTCCCGAGTCCGGTCCCGCGGATCTGATCGCAGGCTGGATTGCGCTGATCATGGGCGGGGGAATTGGCGAGCCTGTCGATGCGCTGGAAACGCAGGCACATCACCTCGAAGGCAGTGCGGGGACCGGTGGCCTGTGGATCACTAATACCGGCGCGCTGGTGATCGGCGAATTCAGCGAAGTGGCCGGGCTTTCCTCGGGCGGGCCGGTCGTTCTGATTTCGCTGGGCTCGCTGACCATTCGCGAAAGCGTGATCTCGCTGTCGGACATTGCGCTGACCGCGGTCGATACGGCCGGGCCGGGGCAGGACATGCGGATCGAAAACGGCGCAGATGTGACCGGGCAAACCGTGACGCTGCTGGCGGGTGACGATTTCCTCGCAGGCCTTGATAGCCTTCTCCAGGCGGTCCTCGATATGGTGATCGAAGGGGACTTCGGCAATGCCGACGCCGCCCTCGGCAGCACGATGCTGATCTACGGTCCTCTCGCCGCGGTTTCGGTTAGGATCTCCGGCAACGGCGACGATGATGTGATCACTGCCCTGCCGCCGACCCGTCAGGGCAGTCTCCGCCTCACCGGAAACGCCGGTCGTGACCGCCTCACCGGCGATGCCAGCCTGATTGAGGGCGGCGACGGCAACGACACGCTGCGTGGCGGCATTGGGGTAAACACGATCAATGGCGGAAACGGCGACGACTGGATCGACGCCGGAATGGGAGCCGACGTGGCCACCGGTGATGCCGGGAATGATGAACCGGACGGTGGCGGGGGGGCGGGTGACAACCTGACCGGCGGTGCGGACGATGATCTGATTTACGGCTCCAATGATGGCGCGGACGTGATCAGCGGCGGCAGCGGTCGCGACCGGATCATCGGCCAGGGCGGTAACGACGCCATTTCGGGCGACGCAGGTGATGATATCATCGAAGGCGGTGCGGGGGATGACGTGATCGAAGGCGGTGCCGGCACTGACATCCTCGTCGGGGCCGCGAATCACGACACGCTTTATGGGCATAGCCTGAGCGGTGCGGGTGATGACAATGCGGTGGACTATCTTTACGGTGATTTCGGAACGAATGGCAACGAAGCCGGCTCTGGCCAGGACCGCCTGTTCGGCCAGGGCGGGAATGACTTGCTCTTCGGTGAAGGCGCGGACGACTTCATCAACGCCGGCGCGGGCGGCAGCAACACGGTGGATTACGGCGGCGGCGAATCGGGTGTGCCGACGGATTTTGTTCCGCCGGCGGCGACACCCAATCCGACCCTTGCTCTTAAGGCCGATGCCGCTTCTTCGCTGCCGGCCATTCCGGAAATTCCAGGACGATGGGCGGGATTAGCCGGCTCCGGAGCCGGCACTGGTGTGAGTGGAGACTCCGGTATCGCCCTGGAGCCGGGTCTTGCCGCAACAGCCGCGGAGCAATTCCTTGTCTGGACGGACATTCGCAACGGGAACTACGAGATCTATGTCGCCCGCCACAATGCAGCGGGCTGGCAGCAACTGGCCGGCAGCGCGCAGGGCGGCGGCATCAGCAATACACTAACCGCGTCACGGCGCCCGGCGATCACTATCGGCAGCGACAACAATCCGATAGTTGCATGGACAGAGTTCAATGCTGCGGGAACGGCGAGTGACATCCGTGTGGCGAAATACGATCCGGCGGCGAACGCCGGCGCGGGCGGCTGGATTGCCCTCGGAACATCGTTAGGGGCAGGCGGGATCAGTGCCACCGGTGCCGCGGATCATGCCGCCATTCTTAACACGGGCGCAGGCCCCGTGGTCGTCTGGCTGAACCGCAACGCCGGAGTGACTCAAATCTATGCCACGAATTTCAGCGCCGGGGCATGGTCCGCATTCGGCGCCGGGGCCGCCAGCGGAAGCGGCATTTCGGCATCGCCCACAAGCATAACCGAATTTGCCGCGGCGACGGACGGCACAAAGATTTCCGTGACATGGACGCAGGTCGATCTTTCCGGAGCCACTCACATTTATCTGCGGGAGTTCAGCGGCGGGACATGGAATCAGTTGGCGGGCTCCGCGACGGGTGGCGGCATCAGCGGTGCGGCTGCGTTCAGCGAGGCGCCCACGGTGGCTTATTTGGCCGGCGTCCCCTGCGTGGCGTGGCAGCAACAACGCGCCGTCGAATCACTGCATTCGGATATCTATGTGGCGCGATTCGTCGCGGGGGCATGGACGGCTGCCGGAAGTGGCGCCATGAGTCCTGGCGGT
Source organism: Verrucomicrobiota bacterium (assembly GCA_031414455.1). Taxonomy (GTDB): domain Bacteria; phylum Verrucomicrobiota; class Verrucomicrobiia; order Verrucomicrobiales; family V1-33; genus V1-33. The sequence goes on along the minus strand of JANNVM010000864.1, from coordinate 9,556 downwards.
GTTTCCAACAGCACCGGCAAGGCACTCCAGCCAATGCTCGCGTCTGGCGGAGGCCGGCTGCATCTCGTGTGGGTCGATACTGAAGTACTGACGTCCGTTTCCAGCAGGATCTTCGCGAAAGTGTGGAATGGCTCCGCCTTTGCGGAGGAAATCGCAGGAGATTCCAGCTATCAGGGCGTGGGCGTTGCGGGTCCGGCATTCCAGCACGCTGCGCTGACTGCGGACCCGTCAGGTCATCCGCTGATCGCGTGGGACGATGCACCTTCCGGAACTCCCGCGGTATTCGTCCACGGCAATTTGTTCGACATCCAAAACGTCTTCACAGCCGGCCCCGGAAATTCCGTTCAGTCAATCCTCGATACCAACGATCTCGGACCTGGCGATGTGATCTTCCTGCCTTCCGGATTCACCAGCGCGGGAGCCGTCAGCATCGGCGCCGACGACAGTGGCGTCATGATTCTCTCGACTCCCGACCGCTCCGGCACCATCAGCGGACTGGTGACCGTCTCCGTGTCCAACGTGATTCTCCAGCGGCTTACCCTCGCCGGCGGAGTGAGCGCGAATGCCAGCGACAATCTGACAATCACGGACAACACCATCAAAGGCGCGGGTCTCGTGATCAACGGCGGCGTGAATCTTCGCATCACCGGAAACAGTTTCTCCAATGCCAGCCTCGGCATTCGTGTGGCTGCGGCAGCCAGCGGTTACATCGCCGGCAACACCATCGTGGTTGCCGGCACCGGCCTCGACATCGCAGCGCCGTTCAGCGGGCTCATTTACGATAATGACATTTCCGGTGCCACCACCGGCGTCATCTATGGCGCGGCAGCGACGCTGAGCGCCAATCGCATTCACAACAACACCACAGGAGTGAGCGTGACCGCGAGCGGTGAAGCCAGCGGCTTTGGCTTTGTCGGCGTGGCAAAGCCGAATGAAATCTTCGCCAATCAGACCGGAGCGACGCTCTCGTCAGTGGCCCGGATGCGCGGGCAGCATCTCTTTAACAATACGACCGGCGTCACCGGCTCCGGTCTCCTCGGCGGCGGCGAACTGGCGACGGCCAACCTGATCGAAGGCAACGTCACCGGCGTGAACTTCAGCGGCATCATTCAGTTCAACCGCATCGCGGGCAACGGCACCGGCATCGCGGCGACGAACGGATTGACCGTCATTCACAACCTGATCTACCGGAACACGACGGCGGGCATTGCGGTGACTGGCAGGACGGACGTGCGCATTGTGAGTAACACGATTTACTCGCCGCTGGGCGACGGCATTCGCGTCCAGGGATCGTCCTCCAACGCCGAAATCCGCGACAACATCATCTGGGTGGAATCGGGCTACGACATCTACGTGGAGAATAACAGCCACGGCGGATTCTTCAGCGACTATAACGACCTCCACGCCTCGGGTTCGGGCAAACTGGTGTTTTGGTTTGAAGATTACGCGGACATCCTCGACTGGCAGGAGAACGTCAATCTCTACGACCTCCACTCGATTGGCCGGACGGTCGTCAACCCGCTCTGGTCGGAACCGCGTTTCTTTAATCGTGCCCGGGACGACTTTGCCATCTTCGATGTCACCGCGGGTCTTCGCTTCACGAGCCCGACAGTGGATTCCGGCCATGCGCTAACGGACATCGGCCTGCCGGGCTCATCCGTCAATTTGCTCGTCAACGGGGGCTTCGAATCCGGGCTGACAGGATGGACGAAGAACGTTTCGGCGGTGGTCAGGACGGGCAGTCCGGCCCCGCATCAGGGGAGCGGGTATTTCCATGCCAATACCGATACAGCGGGTGCGGCGATGCAGACGGTGAATCTTCTGACGTCCGGCTTCACACCCGCGCAGTTGGACAGTCAGGATTTGGCAGCGGTCGTTGGGGGCCGTTTCCGGTCGCTCGACGGGGATCAGGGAATTCTCATCGTTACCTTCCTTGATGGCAGCGGAAATGTGATCGGAGTACCGCAGCAATTGGAGGCGGCCAACGCGACGGACCGCTGGGAACTCCTGGGTGTCCGCCTGACATTGCCGGTCAATACGCGGAGCCTCCGGTTCGAGTTCCAGGCGCTGCGGGTCGCCGGAACCACCAACGACGCGTTCCTTGACGGGGCGTTCGTTTATGTGGTCGCGGAATCGACGGCGCCGGATCAGGGTGCCACGGGGAATACCCCGGTCGATGCCGCGGCGGGCCGGGCGCGTGTGGCCCTGCGCTTCCCCGATCTTTACACAGACTGGGAGATCACCCGGCAGCGGAGTATCGAGTGGGAGACATTTGGCAACGTCTCCGAGGCCCCGGTGCGCATCGAACTCTATCAGGACGGCCTGCACGGCCCCGAATTTGTCCTGACAATCGCGGCCAGCACTGCCGACGATGGCGCGTTCAACTGGATTCCGCAGAACAGCGGAGTGACCTATGCGACTTACGGGTTGCGCGTTCGGGTTAGCCTGGTGGACCAGGCGAATGCCGTGGATCAAGCGACCGAATCGTTCACGACCCCGGAGAACGGCGTCAATTACTGGGTGGATGACGCCAGCAACGATAGTGATGAGTACACTCCGGGTGCCACCGGTTCCAACCGCAACACCGGCAAGCGCGCGGACGCTCCCAAACCGCTGCTGGGGAATCTGCTGCGCATTTACGACCTGAGCCCGGGCGACACCGTCTTTGTGGATACCGGCACTTATCTTCACATCCGGAGCATCACGATCACCGGCGACAGCAGCATTTATGGCGACGCCGGTGTGATCATCACCGGCCCGGCAGATACCGCCCGCACGGTGCTAATTCGAGTGACCAGTCCGTTTGCCGGCAGCAGCGTCTTCGATCTGGTGGACGGGGATTTTGTGACGCTCGCGCACATCACGGCGGACGGCGGGCCGCGCGGCGTGTGGCTGCGCGGCGGAACGACTAACTTTACCGGCAATTACCTGACGCTGACGCACCAGGCGACGGACGGCCTGCGCGGTGACAACGTTAGCACGGTCACACTCGACCACGTGGTCGCGGCCAACAACACGGAGTACGGCATCTATCTTTCGACTTCCGTGAACGGGGACGTGAACAACTTTCAGTCGTATTCCAACCGCAACGGCGTCTATGTGACCGGCCAGAACAACCGCGTGCGCAACGGCGTGGTCCATCACAACAGCCAGACGGGAATCAACATCAACAGCACGGCCGCCGGTTCGCAGGTGGATGGCAACCTGGTTTATTCGAACCTCAGTTACGGCATCCACGCGCAGGGCGTCACGGCGGTCAACGGCAACACTGTTTACGATCACCTTGGCGCGAGTCTGCCGGGCTTGAACCTTGGAAACGGCGCGTCGGCGGCAGGCAATGTTATTTACGGCAACACCATTGGCGTGCTGATCACGAGCGATGCCGCCGTGCGGACCAGCCGCATCTATAACAACGGAACCGGCATCGATTTCGGCAGCCTTGGCAACACCTTCAACGTCGTCATCTCCGGCAACGTGGTTTACAGCAACACCTACGGCATTAATGCCGGGGGCTACCGCAACACAAACGTCCGGGTGGAGAACAACCTGATTTACGCCAACACTCTCTACGGGGTGCGGCTCGTTGTGGATGGCGCGACGGTCGCGAACAACACGATTTACGCGCCGCTCGGCGATGCGCTGAAGCTGGAGAATTCGCAGAACGTCACGCTGCGCAACAACATCCTCTGGGCGCTGTCCGGTTACGCGATCTCCGTGTCGAGCGACAGCCAGACGGGATTTGCCAGCGATTACAATCTGCTCTACGCGACCGGCACCGGAAAAGTCGGCAACTGGCAGAATGTGCCGCGCAACGACCTGGCCGCGTGGCGCAATGCCACTTCCCGCGACATCTACTCAATTTCGCTCGATCCGCTCTTCGTGGATGCGGACGGGCCCGACGATCTGCCGGGCTACTACAGCGCCGCCAACGACGGACGCAACGACGACTTCCACGAGCAGAGCGCCTTCGGAAGCTACAAGAACGGCGCGCTCGCACCGGTCGCGGATGTGATCACGGGCCTGCCGGTGTATGTGACTCCGGTGCTGTCGATGGACGCGCTGACTTCGCCCGCGCTCAATCGCGGCAGCGCGGCCTCCGCTTACGCGAATGAACCTGCGCCCAACGGCGCGTTCATCAACATGGGAGCGTACGGCAACACGGCGCAGGCTTCGTTGAGTCCCGTCACCTATGTCCTCGTCACAGTGCCGGATGGCGGCCAGGTGTGGCCCGCGGATCAGATATTCCCGATTCTGTGGCACAGCCAGGATTTCACCGGCGCAGTGGACATCGAGTTGCTCGACGGGGCGACGCCGGTGCTGCTAATTGCCGATGACACGGCGAATGACGGCTCGTTCCTGTGGACGATTCCAAACGGGATTACGCCCGGCTCGAATTATTTCATCCGCATCAGCCGGCCCGGCCCGCCGGCCTACACCGGGACGAGCGGGAATCCGTTCACGATCACCGCCGCGGTCCACCTCTATTACGTGAACGACAGTTCGTTGACCGGCGACGTCTTCACCACTGCCGCCGGCGATGATTTGAATGACGGTCTGACACCGGCGACTCCCAAGGCGTCCGTCCGGGCCGTGCTCGACGCGTATGACTTAAACTCCGGCGACACGGTGCTGGTGGACACGGGCACCTACGCCCTGAGCACGAACATCCTCATCACGGCGAACGACAGTGGAGTGCGGATCGAGGGACCGGCGGGTGGGCTGGCGATCCTGAACCGGGGGAACAGCGCGGCCGGGGCGTATGCCATCGAACTGGTCAACGCGGACGGAGTGAGCCTGGTGAACCTGACAATACGTGGCGGCAACATGGGCGTGTATGCGTCGGCCACCTCCGACAGCGACAACCTGCTGGTGGAGAGCAGTTTCATCTACGGGAACAACGACTCGGGCGTGCGGCTGGAGGCCACGAATGACCGGGCGCGGGTGCTCAACAACCGGGTCTATGGCCTGCCGGGCGGAGCGACCACCGACAACCAGACTTATGGATTGTATTTGTCGGCGGCGGACGCGCTGGTCAGCGGCAACGAGTTCTACAGCCACGCTTCCTACGGGATCTACACCGGCGGCGCGCCGGCGGCCCGGGCGCAGATCACGAACAACCGGGCCTACAGCAACGCCGGGTTTGGCTTTTACATCAACGGGGCAGGGACGGTGGCGGACCGGATCGTGGTGAGTGGCAACACGGTTTACAGCAACGCCACGTTTGGGATTCGGGCCACTTCCGGAGTGTGGGTTTATGGGAACACGATCTATGCCCACACGGCCAGTGGCGGTGCCGGGATTCAGTTGGACGGGGGCACGGCGAACCTGGCCGAGGGCAACGTGGTGTATGGGAACACCAACGGGATCATCATGGGCAACGGCGCGACAGCCCGCGGCAACCGGGTCTATAACAACAGCATCGGCATCGCCATGGGCACATTCGAGACCTTCACCGCGACGGTGGTGGGCAACGTGGTTTACAGCAATGGCACCGGCGTGGACGTGGGCGGGGTTTACGGCACGCACAATGCCTATGTGGCCAATAACGTGATTTACGCCAACACCGGCGTCGGGCTGCGGCTGTATGGCGACATCATGACCATCGTCAATAACACGATTTACCAGACGACGGGTGATGCGGTGCAACTGGCCGGCGCGACGAACGTGAACGTGCGCAATAACATTCTGTGGGTGAGCGGAGGCTACGCGCTGAACGTGTCGAGCACGAGCCAGCCCGGGTTCAGCAGCGATTACAACACGCTCTATACGACGGGCACTGGGAAGCTGGGACGCTGGCAGGGGGTGGATTTCACGAGCCGGGCCGACTGGTATTACGAGTTGGGCTTTGACCGCAACAGCCAGACGGGCGATCCGCAGTTCGTGGACGTGGATGGCGCGGACAACGGACTGGGCTTCACCGCGACGGCGGATCCCTTGCAGATCAAGGACGACGGCGATGCCGGGTTCAGCACCACGGGAACCGGCTGGGTCATCACCAGCGGGAGCGGCGGTTATGGGAACGATTACCGGCGCACGCCGGCGGACAACGTGACGCGGACGGCGAACTGGACGTTCAGCGGGCTGACACCGGGAGTGCTGTATGAGTTCGCGGTGACGTGGCAGCCGCTGGCCGACAACTCGGCCAATGCCACCTACACCGCCTCGGGCGGCCTGCTGCTCTCGGTGTTCAAGACGATCAATCAGCAGGTGGCTCCGAATGATTTTACGGCGGACGGCGCGGCATGGGAACGGGTGGGCATGATTCAGGCCGGTGCGACAGGCACCGTGACCCTGACGCTGGTGTCAGGTGCTGTGGCGTTGCGCTACCAGGCCGACGCGGCGCGCCTGCAGCCGGTGGCGGATCAGAGCGCGGACGATGATTTCTCCGTGTTGGCGGGTTCGCCGACGATTGATGCGGGCGATCCGCGCAGCTACTACCTTGCGGAGCCATGGCTCAACGGCGGACGGATCAACCTTGGCCACACCGGCAACACGCCGGCGGCGCAGCCCGGCGCGGCGCAACTGGTGCAGGTGCTTTCGCCTAACGGACTGGAGAAGTACGAGGCGGGCCAGGGCGTGACGCTGGACTGGCGCGCGTCGGGCCTGACGCTGGAACATCTGATCGCGCTGATGCATGTGGGCGGCGGCACGGTGGGCGACTGGCTGGCCAATGCCTATCAGACCGTGAGCTACTCGACCGGCTCGTTCGCCAACGCGGTGAATGTGAGCGGGGTGACCAACCCGGCCCCGCAGGGGGTGTATCAGAACTACGCCACCACGCTGGCCGGCATTGGTCAGAGGCTGGCGTGGGTGCTCCCGGTGGCGGACGGGACCTACACCGTGCGGCTGCATTTTGCCGACACCGTCAACGTGGGCCAGCGCCAGATGGACATCCGGCTCAACGGCGCACTGGCGGCGGACAACTACGACGTGCGGGCGGCGGCCGGCGCGACCTTCAAGGCGGTCGCCCCCGGGTTCACGGTCACGGCCACGGGCGGCACCGGGATTACGCTGGAGTTGATCAGCCAGTTGGCCGGGACCGGCGCGATCCTGAGCGGGCTGGAAATCACGCGGGCCAACGCGGGCGGCGTGGCCGATCCGCGCGTGGATCTGCAAGTCTCCGCCGACAACGGCGCGACATGGGCGACGGTGGCGGCGAACCAGCCGATGGACCGCTTTGGCCGCGGTACCTATGCATGGACCGCGGGGCCCGTGAGCCCGGACGCCCTGATCCGTGTGGTGGCCCTCGACGGCACGTTGCCGCAGGACGACTCGGATGAAAGCTTCCTGATCGTCAACAACGGGATCCATTACTACGTCAACGACGGCGCGCTCACTGGCGACGTGTTCACGACCGCCCCCGGCCACAACGCCAACACCGGCAAGAGCCCCGGCCAGCCGATGGCGTCGGTGCGTGCGCTGCTGGCCGCCTACGATCTCGATCCCGGCGACATCATCCATCTCGACACCGGCACCTACAATCTGATCGCCAACATCGTCCTCACGGCGAACGACAGCGGGGTGAGGATCGAGGGCCCGGCGGGCGGGCTGGCGATCCTGAACCGCGGGAACAGCGGGGCGGGGGCGTATGCGGTGGAACTGGTCAACGCGGACGGGGTGAGTCTGGTGAACCTGACCATCCGCTCCGGCAACATCGGCGTGTATGCGTCGGCCACTTCCGACAGCGACGACCTGCTGGTGGAGAGCAGCTTCATCTACGGGAACAACGACTCGGGCGTGCGGCTGGAAGCGACGAACGACCGGGCACGCCTGCTCAACAACCGGGTCTATGGCCTGCCGGGCGGCGCGACCACCGACAACCAGAGCTACGGCCTGTATCTCAACGCGCCGGACGGGCTGGCCAGCGGCAACGAAGTTTACAACAATGCTACCGACGGGGTATTCCTGTCGAGCCCCGCCCAGCGCTCGCAGGTCATCAACAACCGGATATACGGCAACGCCGGCAATGGGATGACCGTCACCGGGCCGGGCACGGTCGCTAACCAACTGGTGGTGAGCGGGAACACGGTATACAGCAACGCAACCTATGGGATTCGGGTGCGAGACCAGGCTTGGATCTATGGCAACACGGTTTACGCGCACACAGGGGCCAGCGGGGCGGGCATTTTCCTGGACGGCTCCAGCACCCTGGTCGAGGGCAACGTGGTCTATGGGAACACCAACGGGTTCATCCTCGGCCCCAGTGCCATACTGCTCGGCAACCGGATTTACAACAACGGCACGGGGATCAATGGCAGCAACTACGGCAGCAACGGAGTGCTGATCGCGTCGAATGTAATCTACGCTAATGGCACGGGGATCAGCGCCGGGGGGAACTTCGGAGGCTACCGGGGCGCGAACATGCGGGTGGAGAACAATTTGATCTACGGAAACACTAACGTGGGCCTGCATTTACAGAACGACACGACCAGCGTGACCAACAACACGATCTACCAGGTGACGGGCGACGCGGTGCGTTTGACCTACTCGCAGAACGTGACCCTCCGCAACAACCTCCTCTGGGTGGGCGCGGGCTACGCGCTCAACGTCTCCAGCGACAGCCAGACCGGCTTCTCCAGCGAATACAATCTGTTCAATCTCGGCACGAGTCCGAGCGCGCAGGTGGGCCGGTGGGCCAATGTGGATCGTCCCACGCTCGCCCTCTGGCAGGCCGCTTCCACGCGGGACACCCAGTCGCTCCTTGCCAATCCCCTGTTTATCGACCTCGATGGCGCGGACAACGTGCTCGGCTACTCCGCCGTGGGCGCGGGTTTCGACGGCGGGCTGGACGATAATTTCCAACTGGCCCGCAACTCGCCCGCCATCGATCGGGGCGCGAGCTGGAGCAATGTGATCTCGGACTTGGACGGCAGTCCGCGCCGCGACGATCCGGGCCGCCCCAACTCCGGCAGCAGCGACTATGTGATGACCGTCCCGGGCAGCAGCCAGTTCGCCGCCACCGGCACGGCGCAGAACTGGCGGGGCAATGGCCTCCAATGGACCTTGACCCTCCCGTTTGCATTCCCATTCTACGACGGCACTTATTCGTCGGTCGCGGTAACTTCGGAGGGCTACCTGCGACTGGGGGCCTCCGCCGCGGTCGATGCTGCCAACACCTTTGCCAAGCTGATCGCCAGCAGGATCATCGCGCCGCTTTGGGACAACCTCAGAACCAGTGGAACCGGCGACGACATTTACGTGGATACGGCCACTGCCGGCCAGGTGATGATTCGCTGGAACGCGACCAACGAGGCCAACACCACCGATGCGCAATTCGCCGTGACGCTGTTCAGCGACGGGCGGATTCGTTTCGACTACGGGCCGGGCAACACCAGCCTCACGCCCACCATCGGCATCTCCTACGGCTCCGGTTACAGCAACACTTACCTGCTCGCGCCGCACGACGGCCAGGCGGCCCTGACCGGCGCTCTCTCCGTCGCGTTCGCGCTGCAACCCGGCCTCGTGGATATCGGAGCCTACGAGTTCCAGGGATCCAGCCTTGACGTCACGGCACCGGTCGTCACCGGCACCACTCCTGGTCAGGTGTTTACGGGCG
>JANNVM010000863.1:0-4206 GCA_031414455.1 Verrucomicrobiota bacterium | reverse complement strand
GCGTATTGCAGCACCGGGCCGAAACAGGGTTGGTGCAAAGTCAATTTCCAGCCCGACGCGCCCTCTTTCTGCGCGGCTTTAAAGATGGTCAGCAGGCGGTCCACCTCTGCGGGGATGGCGGCGCGGCGGAAGGCCCGATTGGCGAACTCCTGCAAAATCGCCCGCGCGCCGGCTTCGTTTTCGCCGGGTTTGGTGCCGGAACTAAAGATGCGCGCGGCGGCATGGTTCAGCGGCCGGGGCGCTATTTTCAGCGGGCCTTCGATCTGGATACTTTTGATATGGAGGTTGCGGTCGCGCTTTTTGGGATCAGGAAAATCCGGAACGTAGAGATCGTTCAGCAGGGATACCCCGACCTTCTGCGAGCCTTTGCTCAGAGTTACCCGCTCCTCGATGGTCTGCAATTTGTCAGGGGAGTCCGTGGAGATGTCAGCCTTGCGGGCGACTTTACCGTTCACGGTCAACTGAAGCTGCGGCAGTTCATTGCCGCACTGATCTCCCCATGCCGCAATGCGCACCATGTATTCACTGTCCGCCGGTGCGAGATATTCCAGCGTGGCCTCGCCAGGCCTCGCCAGCGTTCTGACATCGTTGTTCTTGTCGTCCGTGAGACCCACGCCGCGCATCTCCGCATTGGTAAAGTTCGTTTTCACCGGCGGAGGCGGCCCGGCCGGGATGGCGTCGAGGAGCACGCGATCCGCGGCGATGAGATAACGCTCCATGAGGATGGGCGGCAGCGCGAGCACGTCGCCGATGTTGTCGAAGCCATAGCCGGTGTCGTCTTCCGGGAACTCATCGGCGGGCCGCGACGTCACGCCGAGCAGGTCGCGCACGGTGTTGTTGTATTCAATGCGATTGAGCCGCCGGATGGTAACGCGGCCTGGGTCGGGATTGTTCGGGTCCACCGGATTGAGCACATGATCGAGCCAGCGGACGAGCATCTCGCGTTCCTCTTTGGTGGGCTGCGTCTTCTTGTCCTGGGGCGGCATGGTCCACTGCTCAATGTGAAACATCGCGCCCATCCACAGCTTGCGGTTTTTTGCGATGGCTGCCTCGTCGGCATCGGCGTCCAGGACGACGTCTCCCTTTTTCGCTCCGTCGGCGTGACAGTCCCAGCAGTAATTCTCCAGCACTGGACGGATGTCTTTGGCATAGGATTGCGCCGCAGGCTCCCGGGCCACAGCGGTGGCAGCGAGGGAAAATGTGAAAACGATGAGGCGCGGAAGAGTGACAGCCATGTGTCAAAACCATACGGCGATCGGGCCGGGGTGTTTCAATCGGGATGGCGGAAGCGCCGCCATCCGCAGGTGCGGTTTACTCTTTGAAAACGAAAAGGCACCCCGTGAGTACGATACCTGCGACCCACAGCCACAGGCCCGAAGAGATGAAATAGGGATAGAGCATCAGGCCCATGCTGATGACCAGCCGCGCCGGCTGGCACTCGCGTTTCGCGGAACGGAACGCGACGATTCCGATAACGCTGAAGACCAGCATGGCGAAAAGGTCGGAGGGCTCGGGCATGGAGGAACTGTTCCCCTGAATGGCGGCGGGGGCGAATGGTTTTGATGACGGTGTGTGGTCGCGCATCCTAAAGATCTATTGGTGCGGCCCGCTCTTCCCATCAAAATTCGCCACAAAATCGCTCTCCCCTCCCGTTTCAGCCTTAGAAACGGCCACCCCGGAGGCCTGTTGCCGGCCCGTTTGATCATTCTTCCCTCAAAATTCACCTCCTCCGCCCCTCTCTCCACGATCCGGATCCGCCAATGATACCATCCGTAACAGGCAAATTCCTTTCAGATTGATATTTGCATCCTCTGCCGGAAACGGCTCCTGTCCTCAGACCAGACACACCACCACTAGAAACACCCTGCCATGAAAATGAATCCGGACGATGTCGCCAAGTACAAGAAGTTTTTCAAATATGTCAGCACCTCGATCCCGCTGGTCCGGGACGTGCCGTTTATCATCAGTGCCCTGATGAAGTTTTCCGGCAACGCTTCTGAGGAGAAAATCAAAGAGTCCCTCGTGTGGAACAAGGGACCGACGATCGAAATCGTGAAGGATTTGGTCTGTGGCGTAGTGAATGCCGTAGGCTGTTATACCGTGGACTCGAATGTCATCCAGATCGAGCAGTCGGTGGTGGAGGAATTCGAGGCCGGCAAAGGACTGCGCACCACGTCCTTTGGCAAACAGGTCTATCTCGCCGGCGTCACGCTCCTGCATGAACTCTGCCACTGGGCCAATGACGGCACCGGCGCGGAGGATGTAACGCATGAGAAGTTTGAGCAGGCCCTCTACGGAAAGATCATCAATTGAACGGCCTGGTGCGCCGCCTGCACAACGCACGAATTGAAATTCGGCCGCATCAATCGAGAACAACGGGCCACACCAATAATTGAGAAACGGCTGATCGGCGTCTTGCGCGAACGATTAAGTGCATCGTGGTCCATTGCGCCGGGACTGGATGCAGGCGATACAACCGGATTATGATTGGCTATCCTCCCAGAGCACGCTTCCCGCGGGTTTGCCGGCCTGCTTACTTCCTTGCCGGGCTGTTTGTGGGAGTGATTCTATCGGTCGTGGCCGCGGGTTTCTTCTACCTTTGGTATTCGGATTCGCGCAATGCAGAGGATCCTGTCTTTGAGATCATCGCCGTCTCGTGGGGTTCGCACCGCCCCGAATCGGAACCTTTCTATCAGGCCGTAGTCAAAGCGCGGTACCTTGAGAAATCAGGAAACTACGAGGTCATCGCTGACATTCTCATGGGACCATCAAGCGATACCCGCCCGGTCGGTGTTCTGGGGACCGTGGGGCTCAAAAGGCAGGCGCTGGAGAAATTCGGCGTCATTCGCTGGATGCCTGACGAAGTTACATTTGGTTCAGAGACGACGGTAGCGGCTTCTCTGAAGCGAAGTGAATTGGAGAGCGGCCGGTGAGTGTTGCCGTTGCCGATCTCACTCCGAACGTCGCACTTTTGGCAGTCCCTCTTGTTTGATCCACGAGGCGAAATCCCGGCGCAGCACGTGCTTTAATTCCTCAACGCTGCAGTTTTCCTGCGTGCGCAGTCCAGCACGGCTTGCTCGTAGCGCATCTGCGCATTTTCCGCCTCCTCAATGTCCGCGGATTGTCAGTCGTAGCGCAGACCCTGCAGTTCACTGAACCAGTCAGGCCGGGCCATTGGTAAAAATCCTGGCTTCGAGTTCCTCCAATCGCGCGGGATCTGTCAGCGCGTGCCATTCGTGGTAAGTATCACGCAAAGCTGCGACCATGGCATCAATGTCGCCGGTCTTAAGGCCCATGCGATCCCGCTGTTCGCCAGGGAAGACATTGGTCACCGCGAGAGCCAGCGACTCGCCGGTACTGATGAGATGCGAGACGAGCATTCGGTGGAATCGCAGGTCCACCTCTTCGGGCTGGCGTTCATACATGCGCCGCATTTCCGTCCGTCGAAAAGTTTTGATGGCGGCACGCCACTGACCGACGGCCATGAGCAGGGGGGCCAGTTGCTGCCGGCGCTCGTCCTGCTCCAAGTCCCGGATCAGAGTTTGCGAAAATTCCCATTCCCGGGGACCGATGAAGGGAGATTCAGGCTGGGTGAGGGCGGTGGGCATAGCGGAGCGGTGGAGGTCTGAAGGGAATTACCATCTTCAGTGAGCGTTGGCAACGCGCATAACGCGGATGGCCGCGAGCAACGTGGAATTGGCCTTTGCGCCGCGCCCGTGCCGGGTTTTGTCATAGGCTCTCATGCCTGCTTCCCTCGCTGAATTGCGCGATGCCATGCCGGCCGGCGGATTGTTCGCCGGGCGGGAATGGCTTACGTCGCCGGAACCGTTCCCGCTTTCGCCCGCACTGTGGGCGGAAATCGAAAAGCTGGGGCACCGGCTGCATGTTTTCCTGCGTGCGTGCAATGATCTCTACTATCAAAGTCACAAAGGTAAACAGCCACCGTGGATTGCGGCGCTGCTGGATGCCGGGAAGCCGCCGGAATTGCTGGATGCCGCGCGGCACCCGGCGTGGAGAAATGCACTGCCGGGCGTGATCCGTCCGGATCTCCTGCTCACAGAGGAGGACGGGCTCGCTCTGACCGAAATCGACAGTGTGCCCGGCGGGATCGGGCTGACGGCATGGCTTGGGAAAACCTACGCGGCTCTGGACTCATCGTGGCGGATTTGCGGCGGGCCTGAGGGCATGGCGGCGGGATTCCGCAGT
>JANNVM010000862.1:0-2847 GCA_031414455.1 Verrucomicrobiota bacterium | reverse complement strand
TCAATGAGCGTGGCGGACGGATGGATCGCACCGCCGACCAGCCGCGGGTCGAGTGAATGCCCGTAGTCCGTGAGATCCGCATCGCCGCTGCCATACTGATAGTAGATCTTTGAAACCGTGCCCGGCACGGTCATGGTGATGCTGCCGCCCGCCGGCACGCTGCCGCCGTGCTGGCTGTAAACCGGCGCATCAATGTTCGGATAGAGACTGCGCGAGCGAAGCTGGGACAGGAAGTTGGCCGTGCGCACGGGGAACCACGTGTTTACGATGTTGTTGTACTCCGTCTGCCAGTGACTGACGCCGCGCTGACCACCGTGCTGATTCCCCCAGCGGGCGGATTCCGGAACGAGAATGGAGCGGTGCTGTGCGGTAACTTCATCGTAGATTGCGCGAGCCCGGGCCGGCGTGAGCGGGCCGTTGTGGAACATGGCACGGAGGGCACGGTCGGCATAACGGATGCGATACTCGGGGCTCTTCTCGAGGTGACTCTGCGGGGCGGCGATCCCTGAGAAGTCGGCGGTGCGGTTTACGGTAACCGCCGCCCGCAGAAGCAGCGACCATTCGCAGTCCCACATGAAGAACTTGTAGCCGGTGCTGTTCGCCTCCCGGGCCTTGCCTCCGTAGTAGTTCTTGAATGGCCAGTCGCTGTTCCCGGCGTACCAGTTCACGATGAGGTAGTCGGCGAAATTGGCAGGATCCATCCAGATGGGAAAAGCCGCGTTGCGCGTGCCGTCGGGATTGAAGCCGGCACTCTGGAGATACTCCGCGTCCTTCAACGCATTGGTGGCGGCGGGCGTGATGTCATCCACCACAGCCAGCATGTTAGTCCATTCGGAAATGTCCGTCGCCCCGTTGATCGGCTGACCGGAATTCTGGCCCTGCCAGAGCGCCGGATTCGCACCGAAGTATTCCTCCGCGAAGCTCGCATCCGGGCGTTCGACCACATTGTAAATGCCCCAATAGACTCCGTTGATATAGACATTCAGAAAGCGCCCCTCCGAAGCCGGCTGGCCGAGTTCCTGCATGACGCGGCGTCCGAATTGATCACGCGCATACTGCGGCTGCCCGCCCGCGTCACTCCACTGCCAGCCGTCATTCGATTCCATGCGCATCGTGAAGGTGTTGAATGACTGCGCGGCGTCCGGACCGAAGAGCGGAAAGTTCAGGCGGCCCGGTCCGCCAGTCGGAAGATTCGCAGTACCGAAGTCAGGCTTGAAGGTGATGCGGAAGGACTTCTTCCGCGTGAGGCCAAATCCGCGGAACGCCCCGCCCTGGATTTGAATCACACAGTTCTCCTGAAAGTCGCGGCTGCCGTCCGGCGCTGCCGGATCAATGAGTTCCAGCGACGTCTTTCGCTCCCACGCCGCCCCGGCGCTTGTGGGATTGGAATAGATGCCGCTTGTGCCAAACATGTCGTTCGTATCGATCGAAATGGAGAGCGACGGCACCGTTTTGAGATCGTTCTTCAGCGTGGGGTGCGTCGCTGGATTCACGACGGCGCTGTTGCCGTTCATGCCGTAATAGACGGCATTGCCATTCCACGTCGCGGGCAGGCCATTCACACTTTGCACGCTCGCACTCGTCTGGCCAACCACTTCATCCACGAAGAGGTAAGTATGCGTGTCCACGTTGGTCGAAAGATGCCCCGCGAGGTAGGCGATCGCCTTTACCGGCTGGGAGCGGCTGATGGGAATGGGCCCGCTGTAGATGGTGCCTGCGGTTTCACTGGGCCAGGATCCATTGGTCGTATAACGGATCGTCGCGCCCGGCGTGAGGGTCGTGATCGTGAGATTGAAGGCCGTGCTGAAGAAGCCGCGGTCCACACTGAACTTCGTATCGGCGACAAACCCGAGCACGCCGCCGGCGGAGTTGTTAGCGGCATTTGGTGTCGCCGTGCGCATAAAACCGATCTGCAGCGGGCTCCCGTAGAAGCCGTAGCTCACGCTGGCGCGCTGCGGCGGAAAGAGCGCGCCGCCGGTGGCGAATGCCGACACCACCGCGCCGCCCGGCGAGACGAGGGCGACGTAATCGCCCTCGGAATCGAGGCTGAAGTTCGTGTGCAGATTCCCCGTGAGCAGCGTGCGGTTCTTGCCGGACGCAAAGACGACGCGATAGCCGCCGGCGGGGATCGTCAGCGCAGGAAAGGTCCACTTGGACAGCGAGAGCGGATCGTCCGTGAGCCGCCAGCCGGAGAGATTGATCGCGACGGCGGACGGGTTGTGCAGTTCGATCCAGTCGGGCGTCTCCAGATCTTCGTCGGCGAGCGTCGCCGCGGTGTTGTCGGCGAGAAATTCATTGATGCGCAGCGTCGTGTCGAGCACCGGCAGGGTGAAAGCATTCTCCACGAACAGCCCGCTGAGGTCTGTGGAGCGCACGCGCACACTCACCGTGCCGCCCGCCGCAGGCAGGCTCGTCGCGAGGCGCAGTTCGTTGTCCGCGATGGTGAATCGCGCGTTGTCCGTGCTCCCCGCGCCCGCGACGAGCGTGCAGGTGTGCGCATCGGCCACCGTCGCGTCCACTGTCGAGAAATTCCCCGCGACTCCGCCCACCGGCGTCGTCGTCTGGATCGTCGTCGCGGAGAATGTCAGGGCCGACGGAGCCTGCGCCGCCTGCATGGTGAGCGTGAGCGTCTCATCGTAGGTTAGCAGCGTGCTGTCCGTGGCCCGCACGCGCACCTGATACGTCGCCGCCGCGAGCGCCGCCGCCGCGCGGAGTTGCGTGCCGGCGATGGTGAAGCTCGCGTTGTCAGGGAAGCCCGCCGTATTCGTCAGCGTGAAGGTGTGCGTGTCACCGGCATTCGGGTCCGTCGCGGTGAGCGTGCCGATGACCACGCCGCTGCCCGAGCCG
>JANNVM010000861.1:0-21779 GCA_031414455.1 Verrucomicrobiota bacterium | reverse complement strand
GGCCTCGGCCGCCGTGGCGACGAAGTGATCCCCGTTCTGCCCTGGCCAGCCGGCAGGGTTGAACGGGTGCGTTGCCGTGGCGGTGTCTCGTTGAGAGCGGGCGCGCGGCAGAGGAGATGAGGAGTAGTGGTGTTTGAGCTCATGGTGAAAGAATCCTTTCAAACGTGAACGCGACGCGGGCCCCCCAAACCCGCCACATTTTTTTGCCTTACACGAAACCTCTCCGGCCGGACGGTAGCGAGTGCTGCCTAAAGTGATCCCTCCGTGGTCTTCTTGACCTCCCGGAAAAGCCACGCGCGGGCAAACTTCCACAATCGCTCCGCCGTTCTCAAGGACACGCCCAGCTCTTCCGCTGCCTGCTCCTGCGTCAGGCCGGAGAAAAAGCGGAGCTTCACCACTTCCGCTGACCGCCGGTCCACTTTCGCCAATCGATCCAGCGCTTCATCCAGCGCGATGATCTCATCCGCGGGCAATGGCAGCGCCACTTCAATCCCGTCCACATCCACCCGCTCCAAATCTCCCCCGTGTTTGAGCCGCTTCTTTCGGCGCGCGGATTCGACGAGGATGCGCCGCATGGCCTCGGCCGCCGTGGCGACGAAGTGATCCCCGTTCTGAATACGTTCCAGTTCCCCGGGCTTGAGCAGGCGAAGCCATGCCTCATGCACCAGTGCCGTCGCCTGAAGTGTATGGTCAGGTGATTCCCTCGACATCTTATGCGCCGCCAGCCGGCGCAGTTCCTTGTAAACCAGCGGCAGCAAATTATGGGCGGCCGTGGGATCCCCGTGGTCGATGGCTTGAAGGATTTTGGTGACTTCTCTCATACGGCTCCGGTTCTCAGCAGATACGTGGCGAAGATCCAGTTCCCAAGAGCGAAGTTTTCCTGCGCGGCCTGCTGACGACCTGCTTTTCCGGCGGACGGAAAAAGCAGGCGCGCACGGCGCGGGACCCGCGACAGAATGTGCGCGAGGACGCCCAGGAATGGCGCAGCCTTTTCTCTTGCCCGCACCAATGGGGGACCGGATGCGTCGGCACGCCCATTTTCTCCCATGACTGTCGCTCCCTCTCTGCCCACTGAACACACGGACGAAACCAACACCCGCATCCTCACTGTTTCGGAGGACATGGTGCAGGGATTCGTGCGGCGGCCATTCGACGTCATCGCCGAAAAGTCGGGCGTGCCGCTGCCCGTGGTGATTGAACGGATCCGCGGGATGCTGGAGGCCGGTGTCATCCGTCGCGTGAGACAAACCCTGCTGGCCACCAAGCTGGCTCACGGCGCGCTCTGTGCGTGGAAAGTGGATGCGGACAAAATTGACGCCACCTTCGACTGGATGTTCCGCGATGACCCCTTCACCGGTCACGTTGTCACCCGGAGCACCGATCGCGAAATTTCCGGCTCCGACTACCGCCTGTGGACGACGCTTAAAGTTCCTCAGGGGCATTCGCTGGAGGAACACGCGGACGTCTTGAAGCGCCTGACTGGCGCACACGAGTATCTGCTGATGCCGGCCAACGGGATCTTTGCGCTCGGCGTGGGTCACGTGCGCCGTCAGGCAATGGAACCCGGAGACCGCTCGCCGGTTCCGGCGCACATGGACACGACCACCACGGTGGAATTGACGCCGGAGGAATGGGACGTGCTCCTCGCATTGAAGGAGGAACTGACGCCTGACGAAATTTGTGAGGAACCGTGGACCGCGCGCGCTGACATCGCCGGCGTGAGTTTCGAGCGGTTCTGCGAAGTGGCGGAGGAACTGAACCGGAAGCGGGTCATCGGGCGGTTCTCGACCTTCCTTGAGCACGTGAAGCCCTCACAAACCGGGGTGCGGGTCACCCGCTTCAATGGCCTCTTCCACTGGGCGGTGCCCAAGGGCATGGAGCAGCAGGCCGGCAGTGAAATTGGACGTCATTTTATCCTGACCCACTGCTACTGGCGCGAGGGGGGCGCGAAGTTCGCCAATGTGAACATCATGGCTGTGATTCACGGCACCGAGCGGGAGCGCGTGCTCGAACACAAGGCTGCCATTGATGCGCACCTCGCGGAGCGGGGCATCCCGGTGAACTACACCGCCGTCTTTTGGGGCGGGCGCAGCGAGATCAAGCCCAGCGAAATCTCGCCGAAGATTTACCGCGAGGTTCATGCAAAGTGGGCCGGCATGGGCCCGGTGCTGTAGCACTTGAATTTCCCGTGGCGCGGGCTGCACCCCCCGGCATAGAGTGAGGCCATGAAGACGGTCCTTGCTCTCACCCTTCTCTGCCTGAGTCCATTTTCCTGCACGCCGCTGCAGGCGGGTTTGGATTTTGAGACAACGGAGGTCAGGCATACCGCGAAGCATTCCGACACCGAGGTAGCCGCGGAATTCAAGTTCAAGGTGTCCGGCGGCAAAACGGTGAAGATCACGGACATTGCGACCTACTGTTCGTGCCTGAAGGCAAAAACCAAGGACGGACGCACGGAATTCAAGGATGGCGAGGAGGGTGTCATCGAAACGGCATTTCTCCTCGGCACGTTCGAGGGCGAAGTCTCCAAGCAGGTTGCCATCACGACCGATGATCCCGGACAGCCGGAGGTCATTTTGGCAGTCAGAGTCGCCATTCCGCCGGTTTTCAAAGTGGAGCCGGAGAGCCTCAAATGGGAGGTCGGAGAGGACGCGAAGCCGAAGACGATGAAGTTCACCGTGGTGGATGAAAAGGACATCGCCGTGACCGGCCTTGTGAGTTCGCGCGAGAACATGACGGCCGAAGTGAAGGAAATCAGGAAGGGCCGCGAATATGCGATCACCCTGACACCGAAAACGACGGCGGAAGTCATGCTGGGCGTGCTGCGTGTGGAAACCGATGCGCCCTACCCCCGCTTCAAGAAACGGCTCCTCTTCTTCAACGTCACGAAACCCAAAGCCGTCCCTGCTCCCGCCGCGCCGCCGCCATGATCCTGCGCATCATTTGGCAAAGTGCCGTGCTGCTCGCCCTCACCGCGGCGGCTGCATGGGCGACCTGGCAGTGGCACCCGGAGCGTCCGGAACTGTATCTCGTCTCCGAACGGGCCGGACCGGATGAGATCACCGTCTCCGACGCCATCGCTTTGGAGAAAAAGGAAGGCGTGCTCTGGATTGATGCCCGGCGGCGCGGGGAATTTGACAAGGGCCACATTCCCGGAGCGATGCTGCTGAATACCTACGAGTGGGATGATCTCATGCTGCCGGTGATCAATGTGCTCAGCGACGGGCCGCGGCGCACGGTCATCATTTACTGCGACGCCCAGAAGTGCTCCGCCAGCCGCGAACTCCGGGAGAAGATCATCAATTTCGGTCTCGGTGAGTTTAACATCCGCCTGCTCCACGGCGGCTGGCCGGCATGGCTGGCGGCGACCCGCGCTAAGTGATGCCTGGCTCCCGCGCGGCTTGCCAAAAAGTTTTACCGGAATATTCCAATGCCGCATTCCTCTCTACCTATCATGCGATTCCTGCTCTCTGTTTTTCTCCTGACCGCCACGCGGCTCATTGCGCAGGACGATCCCTTCTCCGGTTTCCCCGGAGGTGCCGCGAATGTCACCGCTTCTCTCATCTCCGAGCAGGACGGTGTTGCGGCCGGCAAACCCTTCAGCGTTGCGCTTAAGCTGGAGCACCAGCCGCACTGGCACACCTACTGGATTAATCCCGGCATTGGTCAGGCGACCACCGTAAAATGGGAATTGCCTGACGGATTCACCGCCGGTCCCCTCATTTGGCCCGTGCCGCATGTTAAGGAAACGGAGATCGGCAATCAGCATGTGTATGAGGATACCGTGCTGCTGCTCACAGAAATCACGCCGCCGGCGACGCTCGCGGCGGACAGCGACGTGAAGATTGCGGGCAAGGTGAACTGGCTCCTGTGCGAGGATGGCGGGAGCTGCGTCCCCGGCCATCAGGACGTTAGTCTTACCCTGAAAACGAAGGAGCCCGCGATGAACGCGGAGGTGAAGAAAGCGTTCGATGCCGTCCGCGTCCAGCAGCCGCAGCCGCAGCCGGCATCATGGACCGTCGCGACCAGTGATGCCGAAACACAGACGGTGTTCACCCTGACACCTGGCCCCGGTGCCAACTCCGACCCCGGAACGATCTACTTTTTCGATACCTCAAAAGTCATCGAAACCGAGCCGCAGAAAGCGGAGGCCAAAGACGGCAAGTTCATCCTTACACTTAAAAAGCGCGAGGCGACCGAAGATGAAACCGCCCTGCCGCCGCTCGCGGGATTTCTCCATGCCTCCAAAGGCTGGCTCCCGGGCGGCTCTCAGCCGGCCCTTGCCGTGACCATCGAGACTGCCGATCCCTTCGCGGAAACGGCGGCGGCGCAGGCGAAGGAAAAGAAAGCGGCCGGGTCCGCCCCGGGCACCGCGTCAGCAAAAGAGACCTTCGCCAAAGATGAGTGGGAACTCGACAAGACTCCGGAGGACTATGTCGAATATCGCGACAGCCTCACGGTCGAGGATCTTAAGCAAGGCGGCGCGAAAGACCCCGTGCGCGGATTCCTCCAGTTCATGGTGCTGATCTTCTTCGGCGGCATGATCCTGAATCTGATGCCCTGCGTGTTTCCGGTCCTCGGCATCAAGATCCTCGGATTTGCCAGACTGGCAGGTCAGGATCGCCGCAAGCTGCTGCTGCACGCCGCCGCTTTCGCTGCCGGCATTATCATCTTCGTGTGGATTCTCGGAGCGGTGCTGGCGGTCGTCAAAATCAGCTCCGGACGCGAACTCACATGGGGCGCACTGACGCAGAATGCCCTCGGACTTGGCATTATTGTGGCGCTGCTTTTTGTCCTCGGGCTGAATCTCTGGGGACTGTTTGAAATCGGCACTTCACTCACCGGCGTCGGTGGTGAACTCCAGGACAAGAAGGGTTATGCCGGTTCCTTCTGGTCCGGTGCCCTGACAACGATTGTCTCCACGCCGTGCAGCGGCCCGTTCCTCGGCCCCGCCATGTTCTACACGCTGTCGCAGCCGCTGCTGCCGCAATTCGTCCTCCTCACGGCTTTCGGTCTGGGCATCGCCTTCCCTTACATTTTCTTTTCCTCGTTTCCGGCACTCATCAAAAAACTGCCCCGGCCCGGGGCGTGGATGGAAACCTTCAAGAAGGCCCTCGCCTTTCCGATGTTTGCCGCAGTGATTTATTTCCTGAACGCCTTTATGAATCTCGCAGGGGCAACGGGCACCTCGATTCTGCTGTGTGGCCTGCTCGTCATGGCAATCGCCGCGTGGATCTACGGACACTGGGGCACGCCCGTCCGCCCCTCAAGGACCCGGTGGACCGCCTGTGCCACGGCTTTCCTCGCTCTCACCGGCGGCGGCTGGCTCCTCGCCCGGGCCTCCAGTGAACGCACCACGGCGACGGCCGTGGAGGACGGCTGGCAGCGCTGGACTCCAAAGAAAATCCGCGACCTGCGCGATCAGCGAAAGGTAGTCTTCGTGGACTATACAACTTATGGGTGAGCGACCTGCGATACGAACGACCAGTTGGTCTTTCACTCACCAGGTTCAGACAAGGTAAAGGCGAAGATCGCGGAATCCGGCGCGGTGCTCCTGCGCGCAAAAGCCGCCGCGGATTTCTCCGAGGATGATCCCGAGACCGTGGCCATTTATCGCAGTCTCAAAAAGTTTAACCGCGCCGGCTTTCCCACGAACGTCATCTATCCTGCCGATCCCGAACTTCGTCCGATCCTCCTTCCGGAGTTTCTCACGCAGAAAACCGTTATCCACGCCCTGAAGCTGGCGGCATCGGAGTCATAACCGCTCCCAGTGGCTGCCTCCCATGACACAATCGTGCTAGCGTTCGTCACCATGAGCGCCTCAGATTCAACCGAAGTTCCGGTCCATCCGACTGCGGCAAGGTTTACGACCACGCTTTGGACCGAGGTTCTGGCGGCGCCGGGCAACGAGAAAGCCATGGCCAGCCTGTGTCGGAAGTACTGGTATCCGCTCTACGCCTTCCTCCGCCGGAAGGGTGTGCCTTTCCATGAAGCGGAAGACTTAACGCAAGGTTTCTTTGTTCATTTGCTGAGCAAGCAGGGTTTGGCAACGGTGCGCCGCGAATCCGGACGGTTTCGCTCGTTTCTGCTCGTCTCGCTGCAACACTTCGTTGCCGACCAACGCGATCGCGCCTGTGCGGCAAAACGCTCTCCCTCTCAGCCGTTGTTCGAACTCGACGCTCAGAAAGCCGAGGATCGCTACCGGTTGGAACCAGTCGAGCAAATGAGTCCGGAAACGATCTTCGAACGCCGGTGGGCGCTGACCCTCCTGGAGGAGGCGCTCGCGGCACTCGAATCCGAATTTATCACCGGCGGCCGGGGAGAAGTTTTCCGCGCACTCCAGCCCTTTCTCTGCGGCGAACGGGGGGGGCCCGTTTACAAAGAAGTGGCCGCTCGTCTCGCCATCAGCGAGGGGGCGGCAAGAGTGACTGTCCATCGCATGCGTGGGCGCTACCGGGAACTGGTTCGCAGGGAAATCGCCGATACGCTGGGAGCGGGGGAGGACCTGGAAACCGAAATGCGGCATTTGTTTGCCGTCTTACGGAATGATTAGGGATGTCCAGCGGACGGACGTCATGAGCACTCGGCTTGTAACGCTGGCGCGGGAATTCCGTTTTAACTGATGAAACACAAATGACCGCAACTCAACAATGTCCCGCGTGTGGCTCCTCGCTTCCGGTCGATGCGCCACGAGGCCTCTGTGTGGAGTGCTTGATGCGGCTGGCGGAAGACCCCTCGCCGACCCGGGCGGCGGAGGACACACCTGCATCGGAGAATGGCCCCCGTGCCGCCCGGTTTGGTGATTACGAACTCCTTCGTCAGATCGGTCGCGGGGGCATGGGAGTGGTCTACGAGGCCCGGCAAACCAGCCTTAATCGTACCGTGGCGCTCAAAATGATCCTGGGCGGTGACATGGCTTCCTTGTCCTCATCGGCGGTTCGGCGATTCCGTGTGGAAGCCGAAGCGGCCGCGAAGCTGGACCATCCGAATATCGTGGCCATCCACGAGTTCGGCGAGCGCGACGGCCTGCCGTTCTTCAGCATGCAACGGATCGACGGGACCGGCCTCGATCGGGAAATGGCCGCGCTGGCCTTGCCTTCCCTTGACCGAACCACCGGCAAAACGAGCATCGACAAAACGGCAGCGGCACAGGCCCAGGTGCGAATCGCGAGGCTGGTCGCCACCCTCGCGCGGGCGCTTCATTACGCTCACGATCAAGGTGTCATTCACTGCGACGTGAAGCCCGGCAATATCCTGATCGACAACTGCGGCGAGCCGCACCTAACCGACTTCGGAATCGCCCGCCTCCTCGACCAGGACGGCCAATTGACGAAAAGCGGTGTGATCGGAAGTCCGCGTTACATGTCCCCCGAACAGGCCAGCGGCAGGCGCGGCGAGGTGACGGCGGCGACCGACATTTATGGTCTTGGCGTTATCCTTTACGAACTGCTGACCGGGCAGCCGCCATTCCGGGCGGTCACTCCCACCGAGACGTTGCGGCAGGTGATGGAGCAGGAACCGGCGGTGCTCCACGACTGCAATCCGCTCGTGAATCGGGATCTCTCGATCATTTGCCTCAAGTGCCTCGAAAAAAATGCGCGCCATCGCTATGCCTCCGCCGCCGAACTGGCGGATGATCTCGAGAGGTGGATTCGTCACGAGCCCATTCTCGCGCGCCGCGCCAGTTTGCCGGAAAGGCTGGTCCGCTGGTGCCAGCGCAAACCAGCGATCGCGGCGCTGGCTGCTTCTGTCGCTTTGCTTCTCATGACCGTCGCGATTCTTTCGGCCCTGGTTGCGTGGAACTTTTTCCAGAAGGAGAAAGAACGGTTAGCGGGCGTGGAAAAACAGGAAGCGCTCCGGCGCATCGCGCGAGATGGAATGAACCGTGAGTTGGATGAACTGTGGAAACACCCGGAAAGACCATCGGTTAAGATCAGGGCCGAAACGCGATGGGCAGTAATGGGCCGTGAACCCCCTCCGTTTCACGGCGAGGTGGAGCCGTTGACCTTTGGTGTCTACACCTTCCAAACGCCGAGTGAGATGGCGAGGAAATTCCTCCCGCTTCTCGGGAATCTCGAAGAAAAGATTGCGGCTCAGTTGCGCCGGCCGGTGCGAATTGATTTTGTCATTTATCGCTCCTACACGAACGGCCACGAAGGTTTGCGTTCAGGAGAGGTGGACTTCATGCGCATGGGTCCTGCTTCGTATGTAGAGCTGAAAGAAAAGCTGCCAGGGATCTCGTTGCTCGCCGCGCAAGCGGGTCCCATCGAAGGCGCGATTTTCACCAGAACAGACAGCGGCATTGAAAATCTGAATCAGCTCAAAGAGAAGCGGTTTGCGTTCGGAGACAAAGAATCGACTATTGGTACTCACTTGGCGAAGGCGGCTCTATTGCGCGCTGGAATCCGCTCTGGCGATTTAAGCACGGAGCATTTCCCGTCGCATGACGCAGTAGTCGATGCCGTCAGGTCAGGCACGTACGAAGCGGGCGCGGCCAACAGGATTTTTCTGAATGATCCGAACTTCAAGCTGCTGCCCGGGTTTACAAATGTTCAGATGAGAATGCCGTTTGTCGCACGAGACAGCATCGTCCCAGCCGTGGCGGCAGCAATCAAAGAGGCTCTATTGGCGGAGCGCGATCTTTCGGTGCTGGGGAACATCGAAAAAAACCTTACTGGTTTAAGCGATGTGTTGGATAAGGAATACGATCAGTTGCGCGAAGAGATGAAACAGGCGGAGCAATTCGATAAGCAGGAAAAGTAGGTCCGGCCAAAAGTTGTAGCCGTTGAGCCGGCCGGCCGCGTTCTTCGGGAATCGCAACGGGTCGTTCGTGTGGACTCCCGGTGTCTGCATGACACGGAAAGCAGCCAGCGAGGTCCCGCCGCCCACGGGTGGATATTCAACCTCCAAACGGGAATGGCCTAACGTGGTGCGGGTTTTGCCTCCGGCTAACCCGCGCTTGGCGAACTCACCCCGCGGGCGAGCCCTGCCGATGCGGCATACCCGGAGGGAAAAGCCGCACCCCGTTCTTTTCATTCCCGTTTTTTAGTAACATCCGCTCCGGTTCTTTTGCTGAAACCGGGAAAGAGGGTCCGCAGATTAACACCGATGAGCGCGGGTTGTGACTGGCACCCGGCTCATCCAAAGGGTGCAAGGGACCATGACGGCAACTCCTTCATAATTTGTGGAAATCTGCGAAACCTGAGGACTTCATCGTCCTTTTCAGCACGGGAACCGGTGACCGGTGTGGAAGCGGGGAATAACACCCGGTGAGCGCAAAAAGCAGTCCAGGACATTAGTTCGCCGACAGGCCGGAAGCTGCTGTTGGCGAACTGAAGGTTTCACTGCTCTGCCGGCACCTGCAGGGAGACGAGCTTCGCCACGAGCCATTCGCGGCCCGCGTTGTCCTCCGGCGGCGGGGCGAAGGCGACTGTGGCTTTGATTTTGTTGGCGAAGCAGGCGCGGCAGTCCGCGGAGGGAGCGAGTTCAAGGGCCCGCGCCCATGCCTTGTCGGCAGCGGCGGTGTCGCCGGTGAGGGCGCTGTCGAGCGCGAAGGCGAACTGCGGGATGGACTTCTTCCTGTCGAGACCCGTGGCATCCTGACAAGTTTCCGGCAAATATTTCACCGCTGCTGTCAGGCCCTGGGCCGCGCGCTGAGAACCTCAAGCACCTGGATGGTGGCGGCGTGGCGGCTGTCGATACCGAGTTTGTTGAAGATATTGGAGAGGTGACGCTTCACGGTGCCTTCGGCGGTGCCGAGGATGGTGCTGGCCTCGGCATTGCTTTTGCCCTGTGCGACCCAGAGCAGCACTTCCGCCTCACGCGGGGAGACGCCCAGAGCATTCTCAATGGGGGCCGCTGAGGAGAAGTCGGGGGGCGCTGCGGTGGCGTTGCGCATGGCGTGCAAGTGTGCGGCGTGGCGGGAGAGACGTGACTCCACCGCGGCCAGCAGGTCGGCGGTTTCCACGGGTTTTGACAAGTAGTCATCGGCTCCCATGTTCATGCCGGTGCGGATGTCGGGCTTTTCTCCCTTGGCCGTTAGGAAGATGAAGGGGACGAGACGTGTGGCGGGGTTGGCGCGCAGGGTGCGGAGGACTTCGTAGCCGTCGGCTTCCGGCATCATGATGTCGCTGAGAACGAGGTCCGGCACGTTCGTTTTTGCGGCGGCGATGCCTTCACGGCCATTGGAGGCGGAGGTAACGTGGTAGCCTTCAATCTCCAGAGTGAAGGCGAGGTTTTTGCGCATCACGGGCTGGTCTTCGATAATAAGTATGCGTGTCATGGAGTGCGGGGCGGTGGTTAAACAGTGGGGGCGGCGCCGGCTTTCATGCAGCCGGCGATCCAGTTGTAGGCGGCGGCCCATGATTCGCGGGCGTCGCTGGAAAACCCGCTGCCGAGGACATCGGAGAAGGTCTCAAGAAGTGCCTGTCCGACGAGATCGTAATGGCTGTCCTCCACGCCATAGCCGGTGTGGCGGCGGCCCATTTCCTCAAGCGCAGGCACGATGTCCTGAGGGGCTTCGAGACTGTCGATGATGGACTTGAGCATGGCCATGAGCTTCACCCCCTGGGCTTCGATATCGCGGGTGAACATGGGGCGCAGGCCCGGCGCGAGGTTGAACAGGCGCTGGTAAAAGAGCAGGGACACGATGCCGGCGAGGGGCTCGAGCTGGCTGAAGCTGCGGCGGATGAATTGCTGGGCTTCGGGAGTCATGTGATGGCTGTGAGCGTGATGCCGGGGCAGAGGGGTGTCGATACGACTAAAGACACATTCAGGCGGGCCATGCCGGGAGGGTGAGGACAAAAGTGGTACCCGCTCCAGGCGTGCTGGTGAAGGTGACGGTGCCTCCGTGGAGTTCCGCGCAGCGCTTGACGATGACGAGGCCGAGGCCCGAGCCGGGGCGCTCCCCGACGTTACCGGCGCGGGCGAAGGGCTGAAAGAGCTTGCGCGCATCCTCCGCCGGGATGCCGATGCCGTGGTCCGTGATGCTGATGACGGCATTAGGGCCATCGGCCCGGACATGCACCGTGATCTCCGCTCCGTCCGGTGAGTACTTTATGGCGTTGCTCAGGAGGTTGGTGAACATATGGCGCAGCAGCGATTCATCCACACTCGCAGGACCGGGGAGGGGCCCGGCGGTGATGCGGGTCTGTCCGGTCTGGTGCGCCGCGCTGCGGGTTTCGTCGGCAAGACGGTGGAGCAACTCTGCAAGGTCGCACACCTGCGGGGTAATGGCGATGCGCCCTGACTCCGCGCGGCCCAGCAGGAGGATGTCCTCCATCATGCCGGACATGTGCCGGGTGGCCTGACGAATCTCCGCGAGGTGCTCATCCTGCCGCTCCCCGGAAAGGCGATCGCGGTAGCGCGAGAGGATGTCTGTGGCGGACATGATCACTCCGAGCGGCGTGCGGAACTCGTGCGAGACGGTGCTGACAAAGCGGCTCTTCAGTTCGCCGACCTCGCGCTCCTCCTGCAGCGCGGAGGCGAGATCGGTGCGGGCTTTCTCAACTTCCGCGGTGCGATCGGCGACCCGCTGCTCAAGACTCGCATTGAGTTCGAGCATGGCTTGCTCGCGCAGATTGAGCGCCGCGGCTTCTGTGCGCTGCCTCCGGAGTTTTTCACGCAGCGCCCAGATGAATCCGCCGCAGGCAAGGAGCACCGCGCCAAGGCCGGCGCCGCCCCACCACAGATTGCGGTTCAGGACCGAACGGGTCAGGCCCATGTCCCTGATATCCGCCGCGTTGCGCGGCCAGAACTGGGGAAATCCGCCGCCGGACCGTGCGGCGGGAATTTGATAGCCCGTGACCCGCAGCACATGATCGTTCATGAGGGACTGGAGTCTGGATTCCAACTCCGCCGGGCAGATGAGGTAGGTCTTGCTGCCTGTCTCGTCATCGCCGAGCACCGCGACAAGATAGGACACCTGCCGCCCGGGAGGCCGGGTACTGGGAAGGGTGCGGGTTTCCAGACTCACGAGCCGTCCTGTGACGGTGAGGAGCCGGCCGGTGCTCCGGGTGCTGGCGGATTCTCCGATGGTGACTTCCAGTGGTTCCGGCAGCGGCCGCGTGGTTCCGTTCACCAGAAGCCTTGCCTGACTCACGAGCAGCAACCCGCTGAACAGCATGGGACGCCCGTGAAGCAGCACTGGTGTTCCCTCCGGCAGCGACGCCGGGCATTCGCCGGAAACTGCAGTGGCGGGCATGGCAAGCAGATGCGTGCCGTCATCGGCCAGGATGCGCCACCGTCCCAGCACATCCGTCATGATGAACGTGCCGTGGAGCAAAACGCTTTTGTTAGTGGCGACGACCGCGAGCAGGGCGGCCGAGGCGGGCACGCCATCGAATGGCGGAGGCGGCACGGAACGCGGTGCTGTTCCCTTGCCGGAAGCGGTGCCGCCTTTGGCTGGCTGCTCACCGGTGTCAGTTGCCGCCACAAATGCCGGGTGGTGGCCCTCCCCGGCCGGCTCCGGGGTGAGCGGCGTCTCCCGGGCATGTCCCCGCTCCACCGCGCAGAGGAGGGCGGTGCAGAGCAGAATCCGGTGAAGCCAGCGTGGATGCATTGGGGGAATAATGACGGCAGTCCAGGAACTGTGCGACGGTTTTCAGCGTCCGGCACTACAACTTTGGATGCAGAGGCAAGGCTCATCCAGTGCTGCATCCAAAGTGACACACCAATGCATCCTTCGGCACATAGCCGATTTTTCAAACGGTGTGATGAATGCCCTGCACCAACTGAGCGCCGCGGCCTGGCGCTGCTCTTTCCGCCTTCGAGGCGATCGAGACGCGGGCCTGACTCAATTGCAGTGGGCTGTCAGCAACCTGCGTCATCGCCGCGCGACCTCGTGTGAGGGAGCCGGGGGATCCCGGGGAGACGACAGCGCCAGACCGCGGCGCACGGGGGTGATTCCATCAACTCTCAGCCAAACAACTACAAAACATGCCATCCATGAAAATGCCACTTCTCCGTCTTCCCGTGTCCATCCCATCCCTTGTCGCCTTAGCGGCAGTCGTCATCATCACCCCCCCTGCATACGCTCTGCCGTTTGCCTTGCGCACGAACCTCGCAAGCATCAGCACCCCCGCTCAAGCTACCGTGATCGCTGCTCAATTTGGGGGCTCTCCGGAATTGGAAGTCTTCAATGGCGGCAACAGGATTCATGCCGATTTCCAGACTGGCGCTCCGGGTCTCACCGCTCTGCCTGGCTTTCTTTTCGCTCCCTACACAGCAAGTGACCCGGTGACATGGCAGTATGGCTATGGTGACGCTGGCGACATCGATGGTGACGGGGATATCGATATTGTCCGCTCAGCGAAACTCTACTATGGCGGCACCGCTGAAAATCGCGCCCGGATGATGACCTGCCGCAACAATGGCACCGGGGTGTTTAGTGCCGGATGGCAATGGGCAAACAACAATTACAGTGATCACGGGGGCATCCCGTTGAAGCTAGCCGATCTGGATCGCGATGGAGATCTGGATTTGATTGAAATGAGCGCGGGCATGACCGTGAGATGGAATCCCGGGGACGGGAACTTTGGCGGCGCATCCACCGTGGTGGTCGCCCAGCCCCTTTACTGTATTGGCCTGGAAACCGCTGACTTTGACGGCGATGGCTGGCTGGATATTGCCGCCTTTAATTACCCGCCCAATGGGGCGGCCTACGGTGGCACGATCACTGTTATCAAAAACAATGCGGGGAGTTTCACCAGCAATGTGGAGGTAAGCCTGGCTTTAAATGACGTGCCGGTGCAGATCGCAGCCCGCGACATTGACCGGGACGGGAGTCCGGATCTTGTGGCGATGCACCTGTTCAACGGTGGAGGTTCGGGCGCGAACGACTACGCGGCAATCAATTGGTACCGCAACAACGGCGTTGGATTCGCCGCCGGCGTGAACATCGCCACGACGGCGACCGGAAGATTCGAGGGTGCATTCAGTCTGGGCGATGTCGATGAGGACGGTGACATTGATTTGGTGTTCACCGACGCAAGCCGCAGCGCCCCCTACGGGTTGAGCCTGTTTCTTTGCCGCAGGGGAGCAGGGTCTTCCTTCGGATTGCCGGTGAAACTGGCTGATATCCCGGCCTCAGGGCAAACGGTGTTACAGCGGGACGGCATGACCATTGCCGACAATGATGGCGACGGGGACAACGATATCCTCTTCGGTTTCGGAGGCAGGATGCTGGAGAATACGGCCATTCATCCCAAAGGCGGATCTCAACTCATCAACTGGGGCGGCACGAGCCCCACAGGCACAACAGACCTCGGCGTGGCGGACATCAACGGGGACGGAAAGGAAGACCTCATCGCTGCCTGCACCACAGATAAGAAAATCCTCTGGTATCCCGGAGGCTCCAACTCCATCACCGCACCTATTGTTGTGAGCACCGGCAGCCGGGCCGCCACCAGCGTTGCGGCGGCAGACTTTGACCGCGACGGCGACATGGATCTGGCCTACGCCACGACGAATGAAGTCCGTCGTCTGCTCAGCTTCAATGGTGCGGGCACCACATGGAGCGAAGGATCGCTGAGCGCGTTTTCCGGAGTCAATGAAATCACTGCAGCTGATGCCGACGCCGACGGCGATACCGACATCCTGGCAACGGCTGCGGGCACGCTGCGCTGGTATCGCAATAACGGCGACGCCACCGTGTGGGCCGCGGAAACCATCGCCACCGGTTTTGCCGGAGGGAAGTGCAGCACTCCGGGGCAAATGATTCCCGGCGGACGGCTGGAGGTGGTCAGCCTGCGGCAGGCCGGCGGAGCCTCTGTCGCCGGCACCTACCAGCACAACGGGGCGGCGTGGAGCCTCAATGGCAGCACCACAATCAACTCTCAGGACACCTCCAGTGCCATCCTGCTCGCGGATATTGCAACAAATTCCGGCCTAGAGCAGATTTTCGCCGCCGGACAAAACAGTGTCAGGATTCCCCTGCTGGGCGTTACGCTGCCGGCGCTCTCCGGCCCCATCCACAACCTTGAGCCGGTGGACTGGAACCAGGACGGCTTCAATGATTTGCTCTGCGCGTATTCGGGAGGGGTGATCGTCTATTTGAATATGGACAAAACCGGTCTGAACTGGACTCCGCTCTACCTGGCCGCCAGGGATGACTATCAGGACGCAGTGCCCATGGACATCAATCACGACGGGCTCCCCGATGCCGCCGCCGTCAGGGATGATGGGTCGATCGTGCTCATCCTGAACGCCAGCTTCGAAATGAGCCTGACACAGACTGCACTGCATCCGGCCGGCGGCGCCGTGAAAATCGCACCCGGATCAGCCGGTGGAGTGATCGCGCTGGGCGTGACCAATCACGGGAGCAATGTCAAAGTCTTCGCCTGTGATTTTGTTGATGCCGGCGCCATGCCGGAGACGGCTGTTTTGCGGTTCTACAAAGCAGTGGCATCCGGCAATGCCTGGACCGTTGGCAGCGCGATGACTCTGGCAGAGATTCAGCAGGCCGTGGAAAGCGTGGATGTGGATGGAGTCCCGGCCGCTGCTCCGGCTGCTCTTTCCGGCAGCAATTTTATCGCGACCTTGCCTTCAAATCCCCCGGCCAACATTATCACGGGCCCCGGCACCACCAGAACGCTGCCCGTGCGTGTAACCCTCAAACCCACCGCCGGTGCCGCCACCTACACCCGTTTCTTCGTGGAACACGTGGCCTCTGGTCTTGGAGTATCCACCCGCTGGGTGTCGGCGGATCCGGCCCTCCCGGCGCTGACCCGCACGCTGCGGGCGGACGTCGATGTCAGTTCACGGGCTGCGCTGGTGGAGATCGACAGTCTCTCGTCGCTGGAGCAATGGAGGTTGCAAAACTTCGGCCAGCCGGATGGAGCTGGCCAGCGAGCCAATGATGCGGACTATGACAAGGACGGCGTGCCGAACCTCGTCGAATACGTCACCGGAACCAGCCCCCTGGTCCGTGATGGCACGATGAATGCCGCCAATGGCATCTTCCTCACAGGCCCTGACAGCCCGGAGGAATACCTTTCCTTCCGCCTGCGCATCAGCACCGCCGCCATGGCGGATGTGAAACTGAAGCTCACCATCCAGCAGAGCCCCAACCTCTCCACCTGGACCACGCTGGCCAGCCGCGTCAGTGCCGGGTCATGGACCGGTCTCGCTCCCTACAACACCATTGCCGGCGGCGGCACTTCGTCAGTGCTGTTCCTGACATCCACAAGGCCGGTCACCACCCCGAAGTTTTACCTCCGCCTCAAGGCTGAGGAACTCCCCTGAAGCCGGCCTGCTTCTCCAGCTAATCTGCTCAAGCCCGCCGGGGAGAAACTCCGGCGGGCTTTTTCTTTGAAGGCACCAGACCGGGACAAGACCAGCCGCCGCTCCGCGCAATGTCACTTCCGGGCCACGTAAGGCCTGCATCTAAAGTCACACGCTGCTGCATCCTTCGGGACATACCGGGCATCCCGATGACGTGCGAAAGAGTCTTCAGGCAGACGAATCCTCCGCTGCCTGCACACCAAACTAACTAAACACTGCACATTCTGTGAACATACATCGCATCATCAGCCGCGTCTCCGCTCTCGTCCTCCTGCCCTCCAGCCTTTGTCAGGGCCAGGGCAGCCTCACCCCGCCCGCCGGCCCGCCTGCGCCCGTCATGAAGACGCTGGACCAGATCGAGTCCCGCACCCCGGTCAACAAGCTCTCTGGCGATGCCACGGCTGCTCACATCATCACCCTCCCCGGGAGCTACTACCTCACCGGACCTGTTATCGCCCCCTCCGGCAAGTCAGGGATACGCATTGAGGCTGCGAATGTAACCCTCGACCTTAACGGCTTCAGCCTGGAGGGTGTAGCCGGCTCAAGGGAGGGTATTCGCCTAACTGCTGCGGGCGGCCATGTGGCGATCCGCAACGGTATGCTGCGGTTCTGGACGACCGGCGGCATTCTCGCTCCGAACATCAGCCATGTGTCCGTCTCGGATGTTGCGATTTTCTTCACCAGCGGGGGGCCTGGCCTGTACACCGGTGATTTGAGCCGGGCTGAGCGCGTAAGAGTGAACGGGGCAAGGCGGAGCGGCATTCGCCTGGGTGACGCCGGAGGGACAGCGAATGACTGCGAGGTGGAAGGCCTCGACGGCACGCCTGTTCCCGAGTTTGTGAACCTCGGGGGGCCAGTCTTTATCACGGCGGCAACGGTGACCGGTTGCGCCGTGCGCAATTACACAGGCGGCAATACCAGCTACTCCCCGACAGGAATCGTGGCCGGCATCGTGGACCGCTGCGTGGTCAGTTACATCAACACCGGAGCGCTGAGTGTGACCGGCATCGAGGCTGCCACAGTCAGGCAGTGCGAGGTGAAGGAACTGGAGTCCGCTGCCGGAGTCTCCGCAATTCGGGGGCAGATCATTTCCGGCAACGTTATCGCCAATCTAAGCGGAACGCCGAGAGTTGGCATTGATGCCGTGAGCAACTATGCGTCTGTTTCTTCAAATACCCTCCGCGATTGCAGCCTGCGCGCGGCCACATTGAGCACCGTGACGGGGAATTCGATCAGCACGGGCGGCCAGGACTCCATCGTCATCTCTGGAGCGGGCAGCAGGGTGACAGGCAACAGCGTCACTGCCTCCAGCCTGGCCGTGACCGGGCAGGCATGCATTCGCATCGAAGGTGTGCGCAATGTGGTGGAGAACAATTCATTCTTCCCCGCTGCGGGGAACTATGGGGTCCGTGTGCTGACCGCAGGCAACACCGTGATCGGTAACACCATCGCCTCCCATGAGTCCGGGACCACGGGCATATCCCTCGGAGCCGGTGTCACCGGCTGCCGCATTGAAGCGAACTCCATCGCGCTGACAGGCGGTAGTGGCATTCTCGCTGCCACGGGGGCGTCCGGAGCCACCAACAACACCATCGTCCGCAACTCGGTTTCAGGGGCCACCACTGCCTATTCGCTTGGCACTGGCAATCAGACCGGGCCGGTAGTCAGCAGCGATACGCTCGACACCACAGTCAGTCCCTGGGCGAATCTGAGCCAGCCATAAGCGGCAGACATTTCATCCTTAACGTCCTTCAATTTATGAATCGCCTGACATTGCTCTCGATCACCCTGTTGCCGCTAATCTCAACAAGCAGCCCTGCCGTCGCCCAGCAGTCCACCCTCGGGGAGGGTGACAGTTTCGCTTGGGCCGCCACGCTGGGCTGGATGGAACTCATTCCCCAGCGTCCCGCGCCCGGCGACGGCGTCATCGTCACCGATACCCATCTTCGCGGCTACGGTTGGAGCGACAGCACCGGCTGGCTGAACTTCGGCGACGGCACGCCCGCCAATGGCGTTCGCTACGGCAACACCGACGGCGCCGACTCCGGCGTGAACCACGACGGCGCAGGCAATCTCAGCGGTCTCGCGTGGTCAGCCAATCTCGGCTGGATCAACTTCAGCTGGACCACCGCCACCGATGCCAGCCGTCCGCGCTTTGATATCTGCACCGGTCACTTCAGCGGCTATGCCTGGAGTCCCAATGCCGGGTGGATCACTCTGGGCACCGGTCTGCTCAGCACGGATGCCATCATGATCCCTGATAGCGACGAAGACGGTATCTCCGACTCATGGGAACTGGATCACGCCGGAGGCCTCGCCCTCATGAAAAGCAGCACCGATGCCGATTCCGACGGTCAGTCCGATAAACAGGAATATTTCGCCGATACGGACCCGGGC
This sequence comes from Verrucomicrobiota bacterium, assembly GCA_031414455.1. Lineage (GTDB taxonomy): Bacteria > Verrucomicrobiota > Verrucomicrobiia > Verrucomicrobiales > V1-33 > V1-33. The sequence continues at coordinate 3,101 of JANNVM010000861.1, read as the reverse complement.
AACGCGGCCGACAATCTGAGCGTCCTCTCCTTTAGCTCCGGTGTTAACTCCAGCCAGATTACGTGGACAAGCCGTCCTTCGAGGCTCTACCGCATCGGGCAGAGCACCGACCTTGTCGTCTGGTCCACCGGCGCAGGAATTGCACCGGATGCCGGCACCCGGACCAGCAGAACAGTGAGCCATGCGGCATCAAGTCGCTGGCTCTTCCGCGTCGAAGCCGTGCTCCCATTGCAGAAATAGCCGGACAGGCGATGGAGGCTAAAGACTGCCGCGTACCGCCGATACCACCTTCGATTCAACGCGCTGGCTCCGGTGTTCATGCCGGCTCCCTGCCATCACCAGACGTCCCTTACGGAACCCTGAAGGCGCCAACCGCGGGAAGTGTCCCCGCCCGCGCCCCGGTCGGCCAACCGCATCGCCAACCGTGACACAATTCCGCCGCCTGTTTGAATCCTGCAGGCATCCGCACCACAGACGGGAAGTAGATGCTCCCTGTTCGAGGGAGCTTTCCCGCCCGGTGTCACTTCGCGGGCGGCTCCAGTGAGACCAGCTTTTCGATGAGCCATCTCCGGCCGGCATTCTCCTCCGGCGGCGGCGCGAAGGCGACTGTGGCTTTGATTTTGTTGGCGAAGTAGGCGCGGCAGTCCGCGGAGGGAGCGAGTTCCACGGCCCGCGCCCATGCCTTGTCAGCGGCGGCGGTGTCGCCGGTTAGGGCGCTGTCGAGCGCGAAGGCAAACTGCGCGAGCGCCTCCTTCCGGTCGAGCGCAGTGGCATAGATGCCGTTCTTCCACGACTCGCGGTCGTCTTTCGATTCCGGCAGGTGGTTATAGAGCCATTCGCCGCCCATGAGCCGGGTGTCACGGAGGTTTTCGTTGGTCACCATCTTCGCCGCATTGCGACTGTAGTTCAGGGCACTGTCGTAGTCGCCTGACAAACGATGCACGTCCGAAAGCACCAGCGGAGTCAACAGGCCCGGCGAGACCAGCTGGGCGCGCTCCAGCTTCGCGATGGCCCCGGCGAAATCGCCTTTGAGCATGAAGTAGAAGCCCAGGTTGCTCATGGCGTTGGCATTGTCAGGCTGCGAGACGAGCGCTTTCTCAGACCATGAAACGGCGGCGTCCAGATCGCCTTCGGCCATACTCATGTGCGAGATCAGGAGCTGCGCCGTGGCGAAGTCGGGCTTCTTCGCGACGGCCGCCTCCGCAAACTTCCGTGCCTCCGCTGCCTGGCTTTGCTCCCAGTAGCGCCATGCCTGGAGCAGATCGAGGTCGGGATCATCCGGGCGCTCATGGCGCAGGAAGGCAAGCATGGTGTCCTGCGTCTCCGGCGAGGCGAATTTCTCCCCGGGCGGCGGCTTGAAGATGCGGGACTTCACCAGCCCGTAACTGGCGGCGGCGTTGTTCGCATTCGCGGCCAGCGCTTTGGTGAACGCGTCCTCTGCCGCGGCCCACTCCTGACGCAGCAAAAGGTCGTGGCCGAGCTTGCCGTGGAATTCGGAAATCTTCCGGCTCTCCGCCATCGAACGGTAATTCTCGAAGTAATCCACGTTAAACGAGTACTTGATGTAGAGCGCGACGAGGATGGCGACGAGAAACGAGAGCAGCGTCCAATAAGTCAGGACAAAACCGACGGACTTCTTCACGACGACCTGCACCTGCCGCCGCGGGTTTTTGGCCAGTTGGGTTTTGAGCTTTTGGATCTCCAGTTCCAGTTCGTGAACGCGGCGCAGGATGTTTTCGATTTCCATGACGCTCCGCCCTGGAGTGAAACCTGTCCGCGGCAAGGGCAGGCCCTTGCAATTCTCCTCAGCGGCGCGCAGCGTCGGGCCGCCATGAAGACTTTGCTGCTCACTATTTTCGCCTGGGTTCCCTTTGCCGCCGCCGCGGATCTGCAGGTTCATCTCAAGCCGATCCTCGCCGTGGGACCGGAAGGAAGAGGCAATGCGGAAGCCGCCGCCGCGTGGAAACAACTGACGGCCGCCGCGGATGCCTCATCACTTCCCGATCTGCTCAAAGCCATGAACGGCGCAGGCGATCTCGCGGCCAACTGGCTGCGCGGCGCCGTTTCCGTCATCGCTCAGCGTGCGGATGGCAAGCTTCCGCTCGACGCCATCAAGGCCGTGGCCACCGACACGAAGAACAGCCCGGCCGGCCGCGCGCTCGCGCTCGATCTCATCCGCACCGCGGACCAGGCGCAGTGGGATGCGCTAATGCCAGGGTTTATCAATGACCCGAGCGCCGAACTGCGCCGCGAGCCGGTGCGCCGTTTGCTGGAGGAAGGCAAAAAAGCCGCCGCCACCTCCGCGCCGCTGCGCAGGGCTCTGGAAGCCGCGCGCGACGAAGACCAGATCAAAGCCGCCGCCGATGCCCTGCGTGAGAAGGGCGAAACCGTGGACCTGCCGCGGCACTTCGGATTCCTCATGGACTGGCAGGTGATTGGGCCGTTCGACAACCGCAAGCGCGCCGGCTTCGATACCGCCTTTCCACCGGAATCCGCCGTGGACCTCACCGCCACCTACGAAGGGCGTGAGATGAAGCCCGGCGAAAAATCCGTGGCGAAATGGGTGCCATACACCAGCGGCAGCCAGTTCGGCATGGTGGACTTCAACAAGCCCGTCGGCATGTTCAAAGAGGTGACCGGCTATGCGTTCACCGAGTTCAACAGCCCCGAAGACCGCGGTGCGGAGATCCGTCTTGGCTGCAAAAACGCATGGAAACTCTGGCTCAACGGTCAGCAGATTTTCGCCCGTGACGAATACCACCGCGGTGCTCAGATTGATCAGTACCACTATCCGGTTCATCTCAAAAAGGGCGCGAACCGCATTCTGGTGAAATGCTGCCAGAATGAGCAGACCGAGACGTGGACGGTGGAATGGGAATTCCAGCTTCGCATCTGCGACGCCACCGGCACCGCCATTCTCTCCACCGACCGCAAGCCCACGCCGGAAGTCGCACTGAAGGGGAATGAAAAGGCGGCGAAATGATCGCCCGTGGAGTGGGGTTGCAGCCCCCCCGTTGGGTGTCGGGCGACCCGGGGGGTGGGAAGCCCCACCACCCGGTGAGTGCCAAATGACCCCCCCCCACCCCCGCGCCACACCCCCC